>DASQFM010000233.1:0-2312 GCA_035633135.1 Candidatus Eiseniibacteriota bacterium | reverse complement strand
GATCGCATCGTCGTCTTCTACCGCGGCAGGATCGCGGGCGAGGTCGGTGGCGGCGACATCGACGATCGGGGGCTGCTGCATGCCATCAACACCGGTCAGCTGGGCGGCGACGAGCTCCCCTCGGCGCCGGCCTGAACGAGGAGGAAACCGATGATCCGGAAGGCGTTCACGATGCGGCTCAAGCCCGGCGCGCTGGTCGAGTACAAGCGCCACCACGACAACATCTGGCCGGAGCTGGTCGCCCAGATCGAGCGTGAGGGCATCGCCAACATGACGATCTTCGAGCGCGATCCGGTGCTGTTCCTGTACTCCGAGATCCACGACGAGGCCGCCTGGGATCGGCTCTGGCACACCGAGGTGCACGACCGCTGGAGCGAGATCATGAATCAGCTCATGGAGTTCACGAGCGAGGGAATCGTCGATTCGAGCCCGGTCACCGAGGTCTTCCACCTCGAGACCGGCAGCCGCGAGGCATAGGGCCATGGCCGACCAGGAGGGCCGGATCGCGGTCGTGACCGGTGGCGGCCGGGGCCTCGGGCGCGCGGCCGCGGTCGGGCTGGCGTCGCGTGGCGCCACGGTGGTCGCGGTCGCCCGGAGCCAGGACCAGTGCGACGAGACGGCCAGCATCGCTGCCGCCGGCAAGGGCGAGGGCCGGGTGATCCCGATGACCGCCGATGTGGCTGACATCGATGCCGTGCTCGCCCTGGGCGACCGCGTTCGCTCGGAGGTGGGCCAGCCGACGATCCTGATCAATGCCGCGGGCGTGTTCGGGCCGATCGCCCTGATCCACGAGACCGACCCCCACGACTGGGTGCGAACCGTCCTCATCGACGGCATCGCCCCGTACCTCACGGTCAGGGTCTTCCTGGCCGGCATGCTCGAGCAGGGCTGGGGACGGATCGTCAACGTGACCTCGGCTGCGTCGCTCCATCCGCCCGGGCCGCTCAACAGCGCCTACGGGACAGCCAAGGTCGCCTTGAACCAGTTCACCCGCCACCTGGCCTCGGAGATCGCCGGCAGCGGCGTCACGGCCAACGTCATCCACCCCGGCGACGTGCGGACGGAGATGTGGGCCGACATCCGGGCCCGCGTGGCGGACATGGGGCCGGTCGCCGAGGGCTACCGAGCCTGGGCCCAGTGGGTCGACGAGACCGGCGGCGATCCGCCCTCCAAGGCGGTCGACCTGATCCTGCGGCTCACCTCCGACGAGGGCGGCTCGATCAACGGCATGTTCAACTGGATCGACGAGCCCCTGCAGGCGCCGATCGCGAGCTGGGACCAGCCGTCCGACGAGCGGCCCTGGCTGAAGAACTGACGAGGAACTTACCCACCAAAGGAGCGGAATGGACCCGACGGCAACACGCCGCATCGGCCGGACGGACGTCGCGGTCACCCAGCTCGGCTTCGGCGGGGCATCGATCGGCGAGCTGTTCCACAAGGTGCCGGAGGAGGAGGCGGTGGCGGCCGTCCGCGCCGCCTGGGAAGACGGGCTGCGGTTCTTCGACACCGCGCCGTGGTACGGCCGCGGCCTGTCCGAGCTGCGCGTTGGGGCGGGTCTCCGCGACCGGCCGCGCTCGGAGTACATCCTCTCGACGAAGGTGGGCCGCTGGCTCCGCCCGAACCCGGATCCCGCCTACAGCGGCGCGCCGTGGCTGGGCGGCCTGGCCAACGATGTCGTCTTCGATTACACCTACGACGGGATCATGCGGTCGGTGGAGCAAAGCCGGCAGCGGCTCGGCGTGGCCCGCTACGACGTCGCGGTGATCCACGACCTGGACTACCTGTACCACGGCACGGGCCAGAAGATCGACGGCTATTTCATCCAGCTCGCCACGTCGGGCTGGCGAGCGCTGACGGAGCTGAAGGCCGCTGGTGAGATCCGGGCGATCGCCGCCGGCATCAACGAGCTGGGCCTCATCACCCGCTTCCTGGACCTGGTCGACGTCGATGCCTTCCTCGTGGCGATGCCCTACACCCTGCTGCGCCAGGAGGTCCTCGACGACGAGTTCCCGGCGGCGGTCGAACGCGGTTGCTCGTTCATCATCGGCGCGCCGTTCCAGTCGGGAATCCTGGCAACCGGGAGCGCGAACCCGGCGAATTCGGACTACGCCCCGCCGGATGCGGCGGTCATCGAACGGGTCCGCCGGATCGAGGCGGTCTGTGCTCGCCACGAGGTTCCGCTGGCCGCCGCGGCGCTGCAGTTCCCGCTCGGCCATCCCTCGGTCGCTGCCGTCATCCCCGGCGCGCGAACTGCCGCGCAGGTCCGCCGCAACACGGAGACGTTCAGCCAGTCGATCCCGGCCGACCTGTGG
>DASQFM010000232.1:0-4580 GCA_035633135.1 Candidatus Eiseniibacteriota bacterium | reverse complement strand
TGAACTCGATGACCGCCAGCGGCAGGTTGACCCCGACGTAGAGCACGTCCCGCCAGCGGCTCTCGTCTGTGAACTCGGCCCGCAGGAGGCCCAGCACGCCACTGCCGCGCAGCGGCTTGTACGGGTGCGATGCCGGCCGATCCGGCTTACCGATGAACACCCGCCAGCGCTCGATCCTTGCGGCGCCCCGGGAGGCCTCGATCGCCGCGGCGATGAGGAACACCCCGATCCCGGCCAGGAGGACGGTCAGACCCGTCGAGGCCAGGGCGGCAACCAGCCCGAAAGCGAGGATGCCGATGAAGAAGCCGAGCCCGATCGCCGCGTTCGCGTACCAGGTCGCCGGATGGATCGGCGAGAGGATGAACGCCCGGCTCAGGCGGCTCGGCCCCGAGGAACGGCTGATCCCCGGCCGGGCGAATGTCGCCCCGCCGGGGATTCGGGCAGCGGCAAGCCCGGCCAGGATCAGCAGCAGCCCGGTGACGAGGACTGCACTGCCGATCACAACTCGGACGGCTCCCGTCGAACGGCGCCACGGATCAGGAAGGCGCCGATGCCGATGGCGAACGCCGGCACGATCAGCCGCTCGAGCTCGAGCCCGGGCAGGACCTGATCGATCAGCACCAGGGTGCCGAACAGGACCAGGGCGTAGCCGATGAGAGTGGTCCACTGGCCACTGCGGCGGGTGGTGTGGCGGTGCCCTTCCGGGACGACCGCCGTGTCACCGGGGGCTTCATCCCCGGCTGTGGCCGCGCCGGCCGCCGAGATCGGCTCGAGCGGCATGATGAACGCCAGGCCGATGTACAGCACGAGCGTCAGGCCACCGAAGAAGATCGAGATGAACCACAGGACCCGGACGAGGGTCGGGTCGAGATCGAAGTACTCGGCCACGCCTGCGGCGACACCAGCCAGGACCCGATTGTCCCGGCATCGATAGAGACGACGATTCACCTGCATCCTCCAATCGGATTGATCTCAACAGCACCGAAGTTGACCTCGACCAGGATCTCGGCCTTGTGGGCCGCCGACTCGTAGTCGGGGCTCTGCCATTCCGAACCGTCCAGCTCGACGCCCTCGACGTTGAGCTCCCTTGGCGAGCCCGTCGCGACGACGCTTAGGCCGGCTCCGGGCGCCGAGCAGATCTCGAGCATCCCGCCGTCGACCACCACCGACCCGTTCAGGTCGGATTGCGCCGGGAGTTGGACCGACAGCTGCCCAAGGTTGATCGCGCCTGACAGGTATTCGACCGAGGCATCGGACAGATCGAGGGTGACCTGCGAGAGGCTGCCCGTGAGGTCCAACCGCCCGATCCGGGCACCCGGCAGGTCAACCTGGCCGGTGCCGGCACTGACAGCGACGGCGAGGTCATCGATCTGGCTCGTCGGCAGCGTGACGTTCCAGAACGCTCGACCGCCGCTGAAGAAGCTCAAGTCCTCGCCGCCCGCTGACTGGATCGATAGCGAACGGGACGACGCGCGGAGGCTGGCCGCCTGGCCCAGGGTGGTGCCGGCCTCGAGGCGCCAGGCCTTGCCGGGCGCGGTGGTGATCGTGATCGAGCCGCAGCCGCCGTCCACCGAGATGGTGGCGGGTCCGTCGAACGAACCCTCCTGCCGCTGGGTGATCGCCTGTTCGACCTTGTTGCCGCAGTCGCCGGTGAAGCTCGGCGCCACCGCGAAGGCACCGCCGAGCACGAGGCCGGGCACCGCCGCGGCGAGCATCCCGCTCGAAAGGCTGAGCTGGGGGTTTCGCCGCAGGACCACGCCGAGGCCGATGACGATGACGGCGAGCGGCCAGAGCCGCAGCACGTCTGTCAGGGCCGCGGTGTCGATCGCGGCCAGGTCCGTCGCGACCAGGACGCCGCCAAGCGCGACCAGGAAGGTCCCTGCATAGAGAAATCGCCGATTGATGCGCATCGAGTGATCCATCCCTCCCGCGCCACGATCTCACGCGAGGCGTGACGCAGTTTCTCGCTCCCGTGGAGCGTCCTGCCGGCACGCTCGCCCCTCGGCCATCCGAGCGGTCGATTCGTGCACAGCCACACCTTCGGGCCGGCAGATAGCACCGCCCAGCCGGGCACCGGGCGTTTCGGAGCGGGGGGTAGCCGCACCCTCCACGGGAGGCTGGCAGTCTTGCCCTCGCGCGCCGCGCGCGGTCCAATGAGCGGCATGAACGACACGAACGCCACGACCAGCCTGAACGCCACAAAGCCCTGGCTCCCGCCTCGCTGGGTCATCCGCGCGGCCTGGGCGATCCACCGGATCGGGGACGAACGCTCGTGAAGGCCGCGCTCCAGGATCGATACGGGCCGCCCGAAGTAGTCCAGGTCCGCGACATCGAGACACCCGTGCCGGCGGAGGACCAGGTGCTCGTCCGCGTGCACGCGGGGTCCGTCAATCGCGCTGACCTCGACAACCTCGGGCCGCGACCTGGCTTCGTCCGCGCGTTCATTGGCCTGCGCGCGCCAAGGAACAAGGGGGTCGGGATCGACATGGCCGGCGTGGTCGAATCGGTGGGGCCCGGCGTCACCGAATTCAAGCCGGGCGACCGGGTTTTTGGCGACATGTACTCGTATGGCCAGGGCACCTTCGCGGAGTACGTGTGTGCGCCGCCCAGGGCGTTCGCCCCGATCCCGGAAGCGATGAGCTTCGAGGACGCGGCGACGCTGCCGCACTCGGCCGTCCTCGCGATGCAGGGGCTCCGACTTCGAAATGGCCGGACGATCAGGTCCGGGGACAAGGTCCTCATCGACGGCGCCTCGGGCAACGTCGGCCCGTTCGCGGTCCAGATCGCCAAGGCGAGGGGTGCCGAGGTGACCGGGGTGTGCCGGACCGAGAAGCTGGAGTTCGTGCGCTCGCTCGGCGCCGACCACGTGCTCGACTACACGAAGACGGACTACACGAAGGGCCGCGAGCGCTACGACTGGATCGTCGACACGGACTCGCACCACTCGATCCTTCGAGTCCGGCGCGCGCTCCGGCCGAAGGGCGTCTACGTCACGTTGGGCGGCACGGCCTGGCCGATCCTCTTCTCGCTGGTGGCGGGACCGCTGATCTCGAGATTCACCGATCGTTGGTCCGGCTTGCTGCTCTGGTGGAAGCCGTTCAAGCGCGAGGACGTCGACGCGCTTACGGCGCTGATCGCGGCCGGCGAGGTCAAGCCCGTGATCGATCGGCGGTTCCCGCTGAGCGAGGTCGTCGACGCCCTCCGCTACGTCGACGAAGGCCGAGCCAGGGGCAAGGTCATCATCACGATCTGAAGGGCGGTCGTGAGGGCGCGACCTGCACCAGATGCACCTCCTTGACGTAGTCACGAGCAAGAAGGCCCGGAATCCGTCGTGAAGCGACTTCTGATGCAGGTTTGGGACGGAACGGCTGCCACAGGGGACCGAATCCTGCGCCCGATGCAGGATCGTGACGGCTCAGCGGGCACCCATGTCGCTTAGGTGCATTCGATGCAGGAAGGGTGTCGGAACCCTGCATTGAGCGTCGCAGATTGCCGAATCAACTGAAGGGATGAGCCGATTCCGCACGGCATCCCGGGACGCCCCCGACTTCGAGGCCACTCTTCGTCGCAGGCCGCGAGAGGAGGCTGACTCCGAAGGCCCCAGCCGCTAAGGTCGTTACGACGATCTGGACACGGCGACGATGGACGGAGGCCGAAGGCATGGCGGACGCGAGCACAGGGCCGGCTCCCGCACACCTCGATCGACTCCGGGCAACCTTCGGCGGCGAGGTCATCACGGCCAACGACGATGGGTACGACGACGCCCGTCGCGTCTGGAACGCGATGTTCGACCGGCGGCCCGGCGTCATCGTCCGGCCCACGAGTGCCGAAGAGGTCGCGACGGCGATTCGGTTCGGGCGAGAGCATGACCTGGAGATCGCGATCCGGAGTGGCGGCCACAGCGCCGCGGGTCACTCGACCTCGGACGGCGGACTCGTCATCGACCTCGCAGGGCTTCGTGGCGTCACGGTCGACCCCCAGCGCCGGATTGCCCGTGCGAACGGCGGTGCCCTCCTGAGCGAGCTCGACCTGGCCGCCCAGGCGCATGGGCTCGTGTGTCCGGTCGGCGTGGTGGGCCATACCGGCGTCGGCGGCCTCACGCTCGGTGGCGGGATGGGCCGCCTCCAGCGGCGCTTCGGACTGACGATCGACAACCTCCGCGCGGTCGAGCTCGTCACCGCCGACGGCCGAACCGTGCGGGCCAGCGAGACCGAAGAGCCAGACCTCTTCTGGGGGATCCGCGGTGCCGGCGCGAACTTCGGGGTGGTGACGGCCTTCGAGTTCACGCTCCACGAGTTCGGCCCGCTCCTGCACCGGAGTGTCCGGATCCATCCCGCCGGGCAGGTCCACGAGCTCTGGCCGATGTTCCGGAACTTCGCCGCCGTCGCCCCCGACGAGGTCGCCCTGATCTTTGGCATCGGTCGCGCCGAGCCGGCGTCGGACTACCCCGACTCGGTCGCCGGTCAACCGATCGTGTTCGTCGCCTACAACCACAGCGGCGATGCCGCGAACGTCGAGCGCGACCTCGCTCCCTTGACCGCGGGCCCGGAACCCGTGTCGACCACCGCGGGCAGCCAGCC
>DASQFM010000231.1:0-2090 GCA_035633135.1 Candidatus Eiseniibacteriota bacterium | reverse complement strand
GGCAGGGTCACGATCGCGAAGCACACCGCGACCAGCAGCGGGTCACGCAGCAGGGAATCGCTCCACGCCACGGGACGGGTCCATCGAAGCGGGAACGATCGGCCCACGGGCCCGAGCCTATACTCCCGGCCGCCCATGTGCGTATGCATCGAGCGATCGACGTGACCTTCGCCGGCCGGGTCGCAGGCGTCCTCGGAACCCGCCTCGTGCAGCTGGCCTGCACGCTCGCAGTGTCATTCCTGCTGGCACGACTCCTCGGGCCCGACGGCCGCGGGGTCTACACGCTCCTCGTCCTCGTCCCGACGACCCTCTTCGCGCTCGGCCAGCTCGGCCTGACCTCGGCGATGGTCTTCAACGCCGGCCGGGGCGGGCGGCTCGCCGACCTGGAGCGTCACACGTTGACCCTCGGTCTCGGGGTGTCGGTGGTGGTCGTGGCGGCCGCCCTGACCGTCCTGCCGGCGCTCGAGCCAACCGCGCTGCGGCTGGCGCCGCCGGACCTGCTGCGGATCGCGCTCCTCGCCCTGCCCCTTCGACTCGTCGCGACGCTGGCCGGCTCGGTCCTCTACGGGCGCCACATGTTCCGGGCCTACAACCTCATCCTCGCCGTCCAGTCGGTGTTGAGCGTGGTGCTGGTGGTCGTCCTCGTCGGCCTGCTCGGGAGCGGGGTCGACGGTGCCCTCGCCGCGTACCTGCTGTTCCTCGCCTTCGGAACCGTGGCCGTCGTGCTCTACCTGGACGGGGTGCGGCGCGCCGAGGATCGGGTGGCAGCGGCGACCGGTCCGAGCGCCGAAGCGGACGTGCCCGTCTCGGCCCGCGAGATCGCGGGCTACGGCCTGCGGCTCTACCCGGCCACGGTCGGCACGTTCTTTGGCTACCGCGCCGACGTGTTCCTCCTGGCCTGGCTGCTGGGGTCCGCGAGCGACATCGGCGTGTACGCGGTCGCGGTCAGCCTCGCGGAGCTCGTCTTCAACGTGCCGGATGCCGTCAGCACCGTGCTCTTTCCGCGGATCGCGGCGGCAAGCCGGACGGAAGCGGATCGGCTTGCCCCGGCGATGGCGCGGATGACGATCCTCGTCACGGCGGCCGCCGCGGTCGCCGTTGTTCCCGCGGCCTGGATCGCGCTGAGCGTGCTGCTCCCGGCGTTCCTTCCGGGGATGGCCGCGCTGATCGTGATCCTGCCGGGCATCGTCGCCCTGAGCGTCGCCAAGGTGCTGACGAGCTACCTGTCGGGAATCGAGCGGTTGGCGCCGGTCACCACCGCCGCCGTGGCGTCACTTGGCGTCAATCTCGGGGCGAACCTGGTGCTGATCCCGGCCTTCGGCATCGTCGGCGCCGCGGCGGCCTCGCTGGTCTCGTACACCGCCTACGCCGTGCTGATGATCAAGTTTGCTAGCGACGCGAGCTCGTGTTCGTGGCGGGATTTCCTGGTGCCCCAAACCGGCGACGTACGCCGCCTGGCATCATCGATCGTGCGGCTGCGACCCTGATGATTCGATCGTTTCTCAGAGACAGCGCCGTCTATGGCCTCGCGACCATCCTCGTTCGGGCGCTCGGCATTCTCCTCGTCCCGCTCTACACCCGCTTCCTCGCCCCCGCCGACTACGGCTCGCTCGACATCCTCAGCGTCGCGGGGAGCTTTGTCGGGGTCATCGTCGCCATGGAGATCGTCCAGGGAGTGGCCCGCTTCTATCCGGACCCCGAGCATGCAGATGAACGGTCGTCTATCGCGTCTACCTCGCTCTGGTTCACGGTCTTCGCGTACGGCCTGTTCGCGATTCTCGCCGAGGTCCTGGCGCCGCAGATCGCAACGTCGCTGCTCGACGGCCCGCAGCGTGAGCCTGCAGTCCGCCTGGCCGTGATCAGCATGGCCCTCAGCGGCATCTTCTACGTCGCGCAGAGCCAACTTCGATGGCAGCTTGAGGCGAAGCGTTATGCGATTGCGGCCGTCGTCTATTCGCTGGTGTCGATAACGGCCTCCGTCGTTTTCGTCGTCTCTGGCAGCGGCCTCAGCGGCATCTTCATCGGGCAGGTCGTCGGAGCCGCAGTGGGACTCGTTGCATCGATCCGACTCGCGGGTCCGATCTACCACC
>DASQFM010000230.1:0-15076 GCA_035633135.1 Candidatus Eiseniibacteriota bacterium | reverse complement strand
CTTTCGTTCGGAGTCGCCGCCGGACGCGGAGCGGGCCCGCCAACTCGTTTCCGAGGTCCTCGCCGTTGCCGGGGAGCTGGAGCTCGAGCCGGTCGACCGGGCCGCCCGCGAACTCCTCGCCACCGCCGCCTTGGGTGGCGCGAGCCAGGCGCGGACCACGCGAACATTCCTATTCACGGACATCGTCGCGTCGACGGAGCTGATCGGCGCAATCGGCGACGCGGCCTGGGTCGATCTCCGCGCTTGGCACGATCGTGCTCTCCGCGCGCAGTTCGCCGCCCATGGCGGGCAGGAGATCGACCACGCTGGCGACGGGTTCTTCGTCGCCTTCCCTGACCCGCGATCGGCGATCGCTGCGGCCGCGGCGATCCAGCGTTCGCTGGAGGCGCACCGGCGGGAACACGGCTTTGCGCCGGCGGTTCGGATCGGGATCCACGCCGCCGAGGCGGCTGAAACCGCGACCGGGTTCGTCGGCCGCGGCGTGCACGAGGCGGCGCGGATCGCGGCTATCGCCGGGGGCGGTGAGATTATTGCAAGTCGATCAACCGCGGAGGCCGCCGGCATGCTCGACGACGTCAAGGTGAGCGCTCCGCGCGCCGTGCCTCTCAAGGGGATCGCCGAGCCGGTCGAGGTGGCCACCCTCGACTGGCGTCAGGGAACGCCGCGGGCCTAACGTTTCCGGGACGGGTCAGGCGGAAGCTGGCCAAGCTCCACCCGAAATGTCCATGTGTGTCCTACGAGGGACGCAAGCAGTTCTCTGGATCGTCCAATACGAACGGGATTGCCCTGTCTGGGGATGCGCAAGGAGTGTCGAAATCATCCAGTGCGCGTTCCGGAAGGGTCAGCTCGCAGCAGTACGGAAACGACGAAAACGAAGACCTGCTAACTGGGCGGCCTACGCTCGCAATTCCACGCTCATGCCACAATGCTCAGGGCCGATCTACTGCGTAAACAGCATGTGCTCGGTTCAAGTCCGAGTGTCGGCTCCAGCCCTCACCCGACCGGTCCACCGGTGCGCGCGGTGAATCGCGTGGTGAATCTGGTCGGGAGGGTCCTCCCGCGGAGGCCCAGGCGGCTGGCTGACTATTGCTGGTACCGCTCGACGACCTCCTCGGGTCGGGCCTCGGCATCGTCCGGGTCCAGGCCGGCGGCGGCCCGAGCCCGTCGCTGGTGCAGCAGGTCGTAGCAGCGATCGAGCTCGACCTTGATGGCATCCAGGCGGTCGCGCTCCTCCTGCGTGAGTCCCGCACCATCGCCGGCCGAGGCATAGAGCTGCTCCTCCTCGGCGGAGAGGGCGTTGATCGTGTGGAAGATGTCGAAATCGGGATCTGGCATCAGGGTGATCCTCGGTGACGAAGGGGTCGTGATATCGGGGTGCCCAGACGATACGCCGCCTGCAATCCGGCGCCCGCGATCTCTCAACGACCCGCAAGCGCCACCACTCCGACGGGATTGACAGGTGCTCCCGGTCGGTGCCACCATCGTCACGATAGTTGCGGAGTCAACGATCCCACAAGGGGGACAGAATCGTGACCGGAAGCGTTCTTGATCGCGGCACACGGCCGACCGGCCGATCAGTCGTTCAGATGCGGGCATACGCCCTCGATGAGTTCGGACACTCGGGCTCGATCCACGTCCTCCCCATTCCCGAGCCGGCGGCCGGCGAGGTGCTGGTCCGCCTCCGGGCGGCGAGCCTGAACGCGTTCGATTGCAGCGTTGTGGCAGGCCGGGCGAAAGACTACATGGAGCATCGCTTCCCCCTCATCCCTGCCCTGGACGGGGCGGGCGCGGTCGAGCGACTCGGCGACGGCGCGACCGGGTTCTCGATCGGCGACGCGGTCTTCGGCCTGGTCCAGCGGCCGTTCATGGGCCAGGGCACGCTGGCCGAATACCAGACCTTTGCCGCAAGCGACGTCGCCGTGAAGCCGGCTGAGCTTGGATTCCGCGAGGCCGCGGCCCTGCCGACGGCGGGCCTCACCGCCCTCGCGGCGATCGACGCCCTCGACCCCCGCGAGGGCCAGGTCGTCGTCGTCCTCGGGGCGACCGGCGGCGTGGGCAGCTTCGCGGTCCAGCTCGCGACGGCCAAGGGCGCGCGGATCGTGGCCGTGAGCCGTGGCGGACGCGCCGAATACGCCCGCAGTCTCGGGGCGGCCGACGTCGTCGACTACACGGTCGGCGACGCGACGCAGCTGTTGCAGGAGCGATACCCAGACGGGATCGATGCGGTGCTCGACTTTGCCGGGCAGCGGGAGCTCGTCGCCGGCATCGCCGACCTCGTGCGAACAGGCGGCCGGGTCGTCTCTACGGTCGGCGCAGCGGATGTCGAGTCGCTCGCGGCGCGAGGCATCACGGGTATCAATGCGAACCGCGCCGAGACGGACAGGCTCGCCGAGCTCGCGGCTGTCGTGACGGCCGGAGGGCTGAAGATCCCGCAGCTGACGGTGTTTTCGCTCGACCAGGCCGCCGATGCGCTCGCCGCCCAGGCCGAGCGCCGCGTGCCGGGCAAGATCGTCATCGACATCGGCTGAGCCCGGGGATCGCGCGCTCCTGGCTCGGACTATGGTCCCGGGCGCAGCCGCCCGATCGTCCCCTTGTCGGAATCAGGTTGCGAGTGGACTGTAGGATGAAGGCACGGAGGTGGTCGCGATCTGGAGGTCGCCGGCCCCCGCTCCGGGTAGTGACCATTGAGGAGTCACCGCATGAAGGTCACGGCAGCACGGAAAGCGACGGGCATGGTGGTAACGGCGGTCGCCATCGTGGCACTGGCCGCGGGCAGCGCCTTCGCGGGCCAGGGCTCGTACCACGGCAACAAGTACGGGGCCATAGAGAACAAGCCCGAAACGGAGCTCTGCGCCGACGCCTACTACCCGGTCGGCGGTGATCATGGCGCGGATATCAACGGCAACGGCGTCGTCTGCCAGAAGTGGACTCCAAGCGGGTACAAGTGGGTCGACGACAGCACCAGCACCACGCAGTTCGCCGACACCTAGGGTTGGCTCGCTCCGAACCCGGAGGGCCCGCCGCGAGGCGGGCCTTCTTCTTTGGTACCCATCTGCGTGGAGTTATCCTCGGCACCCGATCGACCCGCCGCCACGGGCTTATTGCGACTCAGTCTCGATAGTGCTACCGTTGGCGTATGGTCGATGCGCAGACGATGGTCCATGCCTTCAGTGAGGCCGGCTACCGGCTGACCGGGCCCCGGGTCGCGCTGGCCAAGCTGATCGCCGCGCAGGGCGGGCATTTCACCGCCGAAGCCCTGCTGGCCGAGTCCCAGCGGCGACGCCTCGGGCTGGGTCGGGCCACGATCTTCCGCTCGCTCGATGTCCTGGCCGGGCTTGGGCTCGTCGAGCGGCTCGACTTGCCGTCGGGCGAGCACGCCTTCGTGGCCTGCGAGCCGGCGCACCACCACCACATCGTGTGCTCCGTCTGCGGTCGCGCCGAGGAAGTCGGGGACCACGGGTTGCGGGCCCTCGCGACCGCAGTGGAGCGATCCACCGGCTTCAGCGTCGACACCCACCGCCTCGAGCTGTACGGCACCTGCCCGGCTTGCCAGAAGCGGAGACCGTCCTGAATCAGCGCCGGCCCAGCGCCGCTATCGCATTGCTCGCCGTCGTGGCGGCGGTCGCCGCAGCCTGCCAGGGAGGTGGCGGCACGCCCGCCCCTGCATCGGCTGGCACAAAGCTGGCGGTGGTCACCACGACCACCGTGTTCGGCGACCTCGTCGCAAACGTCGGCGCCGACTTCGTCCAGGTCACGAGCCTGGTTCCCCGCCATGCCGACGTCCACACCTTCGCCCCGAAACCGGCCGACGTCCGCGCGGTGGCCGATGCCCGCCTCCTGGTCATGAACGGCCTTGGCCTCGACGACTGGCTCGAGAAGACGATCACCAACGCCTCGGCCACCGGGACACCATTGATCAAGCTGGGCGTTGACCTGCCCGGCGTCGAGCTCCTGCCGGGCGAGGAACCAGGAACCCAGAACCCGCACCTCTTCATGGCGGTCCCGTACGCGATCCTGTACGTCGACCGGATCGGCGCCGCGCTCAAGGCGGCGGACCCTGCCAATGCGACCGGCTATGACCAGCAGGCCGCCGCGTACAAAGCTCGACTGCAGACCCTCGATGCGAAGATCCGCGAGGAGATAGGCACGATCCCGGCCGGGAACCGCAAGCTGGTGACCTTCCACGACGCGTTCCCGTACTTCACCCGCGAATACGGCATCGAGCTGGTCGGCGTCGCGGTCAACGCCCCGGGCCAGGATCCCAGTGCCGGCGAGATAGCGGACCTGATCCAGGCGATCCGGGCCGCGAAGGTCAAGGCGATCTTCAGCGAGGACCAGTTTCCGACGAGCCTCGTGGACCAGATCGCCGCGCAGACCGGGGCCGCGGTGGTCGCCGACCTGTACGACGATGCGCTCGGTGATCCGCCAGTCGACAGCTATGTGGGCGTCATGGAGTGGGACGTGGAGCAGCTCGTCAAGGCGCTGGGATGAGCGGCGGAGGCGGGCAGCTGCCGCACGGCCCGGACGTTGGGCTGGCGCCTGATCCCCGGTCAGCGGCTCCCGCCGCGATCGGCACGCTGGTCGCTCCGGCACCGGCGGGCGCGGTGGTCCCGGCCGTCCGCCTGCGAGACGTCTCGGGCGGCTATGACGGTCGGCCGGCGATCGAGGACGTCGATCTCAGCATTGAGCGGGGTTCGCTCCTGGCGGTGTTCGGCCCGAACGGCGGCGGGAAGACCACCCTCCTGAAGCTGATCGCCGGGCTCCTCCGGCCCTTGACCGGCAGCGTCGAGGTGTTCGGCGAGGCGCCGGGCAGCCAGGCGCGACGGATCGCCTACGTGCCCCAGGCAGAGCTCGTGGACTGGTCCTTCCCGGTGACCGTCTGGAACGTGGCGATGATGGGGCGCTACCCGCGGCTCGGGCCCTTCCGCCAGCCGGGTCGAGAGGATCGCGCCGCGGTCGAGATGGCCCTCGAGCGGGTCGGGATGCTCGACAGTGCGCGGACCCAGATCGGGCGGCTCTCGGGGGGCCAGCGGCGGCGGGCGTTCCTGGCCCGGGCGATCGCCGCGGATGCCGACCTGTACCTCCTCGACGAGCCCGTCACCGGCGTTGACGTTCCGACCCAGGAAGATCTGATGGACCTCCTCGCCCGCGAGTCGGCGGCCGGCCGGACGGTGATCGCCACGACCCACGATCTCGCCGCGGCGAGCCGCCATTTCGAGCAGGTGGTGGGCATCAACCATCGGGTCGTCGCCGCGGGCCCGGTCGACCTGCTGACCGACCCCGACGTCCTGGCGCAGACGTACGGCGGCCATCTGCTGGTCATCGGCGAGCGTGGCGTCCTCCTCGATGACGCCCATCATCACGACACGTCCAGCGGTGGCGAGCGGCACTTCCACGACGGCAGCGGCTCGTGAGCCTCCTTGACGCCGTGGTCGAGCCGCTCGGCTTCGCCTTCTTCGTCCGGGCCCTGCTGGCCTCGACGATCGTCGGGCTGGTGTGCGCGGTCGTCGGGAGCTACATGGTCCTGCGCGGCCTGGCGTTCATGGGCGACGCGCTCAGCCACTCGGCGTTCCCGGGCGTCGTGGTCGCCTACCTCCTGAAGGTTCCGTTCTACCTGGGCGCGGCCGTTGCGGCGGTCGGCACGGCGCTGGCCATCGGCTGGGTCGCGCGGCGCGGCCAGCTCCGCGGCGACACCGCGATCGGCGTGCTGTTCGCGGGCATGTTCGCGCTCGGCATCTTCCTGTTCAGCCGGATCCCGAACTACGTCGGCGACCTGTTCGGCTTCCTGTTCGGGGAGATCCTGGGCATCGGCGAATCGGACCTCATCGCGCTGGCGATCCTGGCGATCATCGTCCTCGCCACCGTCGGGATCCTCTGGAAGGAGCTCCTCTATTCGACGTTCGATCCGCTCGGGGCGGCCGCTTCAGGCCTGCCCGTCGTACGCCTGGACTACCTGTTCCTCGCGCTGATCGCGCTGACGATCGTCGTCAGCCTCCAGGCGGTCGGCATCATCCTGGTCGTGGCCATGCTCGTGACGCCGGCGGCGACCGGGCAGCTCCTGGCATCGAGCTTCGGGCGATTGGTCGCGGTCGCCATCGTGGTCGGCATCGCCAGCCCGATCGTCGGCCTGTACCTCAGCTATTGGCTCGACGCCGCGACCGGGGCCACGATCGTCCTGGTCGAAAGCGCGCTGTTCCTCGCCGCCCTCGCATTCCGGTCCGTGAGGACCGGCGTCAGGCGCCAGGCGCCGACCGACCAGCCCGGCTGACGCGGGAGCGCGCCTGGTGCGCGCTGGCACCCCCTCCGGTTCAGCGGACCTTGCAGTACTGGCCCAAAAGTCCTACGGTCGGCGGTCCATGGACCCCCCGAAAGGGCTACTGGCCGCGGGCGTCCCCAGGGATCGCTCGGTGGCGGCCGCCCACGGCCGGTTCAGTCGGGGCCAGGCCGTGGTAGAGCTCGCCCTGGTCCTGCCGTTCGTCCTGCTCGTGACCCTCGGCGTGGTCGACGTCGCCCGCCTCTTTTCTGCGTACGTCGCCCTCAATGACGGGGTCCGCGAAGCCGCCCTCTTCGCCGGAGATGGGGACGGCTACACGAAGTGGTGCGCCATCCCGCCGGCGGACGTCATCGCCTGCCCAGCCGAGTCGGCCGGTCACGAGTTCCCGAACCCCGACAACATCGCCTACCAGATCCAGTTCGATGCCGTTGGCCTCGATCCTGCCAGGGTGACGATGGTCGCGCCCGTCTGCGTTCCCGATCCCTGCGGCGGCACGGGCTCGGTGACCGTCGTCGTCTCCTACCGGTTCGCCCTCGTCACGCCGATCCTCAGCCAGGTCCTTGGCGACGGCGTCACGATCACCGCCTCGACCACGGCGAAGGTGCTGCCGTGATCGCGCCACCGGCGAAGGGCTCGCCGCTCCGCGGCCGCTGCACTGGCCAGGCCGTCGCCGAGTTCGCCATCGCCGTCCCGATCGTGCTGCTCCTCGTCATGATCCTGTTCGACTTCGGCCGAGTCGTGTATGCCCAGAACGCGATCACCGAGGGCGCCCGCGCCGCCACCCGCCTGGCGAGCGTCTCGGCGCCGCAGAGCGATGCGACGATCCGGGATCGCGCCAGGATCATGCCTCCCGGGGTGCCCTTCCCGGACGAGGCGATCACCGGCGACGGCGGGTCCTTCTACCCGAGCGGGACTGCGGCGGGCAGCCGCGTCGTCGTCCACATCGAGCTCGAGATCCCGATCCTGACGCCGATCGTGTCGAGTGTCGTGGGCGGCTCGATGACGGTCGCCGCGACCTCGGAAGACGTGGTGCGCTGATGCGGGCATCCGTGGCGCCCCGCCACGCCGGCGAGCGGGGCCAGGTGGTTGTCCTGCTCGCCCTCGGCCTCGTGGCCATGCTGGCGATGGGGGGCCTGCTCGTCGACGGGGGCATGGTCTTCGCCCAGCACCGGCAGGCCCAGTCGGCGGCCGATACGGCTGCGCTGGCTGCTGCCGAAGCCGCGACGTATGGCTCCTACGGTTCGATGGTCGGGGCAGCCCAGGGCATCGCCGCGGCCAACGGCTTTCCGAAGGACCTCACCGATTGCAGCGGGACCGATCAGCCGAACCAGGGCGTGGTCGTCAACCGGCCGCCATCGAGCGGACCGCACAGCGCGGCCAACGATCCGCTCGGGGCGTACAACCACGTCGAGGTCATCACCACGCGGGCGATGCGGACCGCCTTCGCCGGCGCGGTGGGCATGGGCTGTTGGCTCGTCGCAGGGCGGGCCGTCAGCTCGATCGCCAGCTCCGGCGTCGCGACGTGCAACCTCTGCGCCCTCAGCGACTGGTTGACCTACTCCACGCTGCTGCTCGACAACGCGGCCGACCTGCGGGTCGACGGCGACATCATCGTCAACCAGGACAACTGGTCGACCGGCAGCGCCGCGATCGGCCCGTGCGGTACCTCGCCCTGCACCGGCGCCAAGTGCTCCGGTGCGAACACGACGCTGCCGGTCATCCGGATGTGCGGCGACTCGGTCTGGCTGAACCAGACCGGCGGCACGGGTCACACGCACCTGTCGGCGCGCACGATCTCGATCAACGCCGGCTGGCAGACGCAGAACGGCAACATCTTGACCGCGGATCAGCTCGCCGCGTTCTGCCCCTATCATCCCGAGCCGGTCGCCTACCAGGCCATGGGGATCTCGCCGACGCCGGTCGCGAACGTGTGCATCGGCGTCCCCAAGATCGCAGATCCGCTGAACGACGCCGCTAACCCCGGGAACATCATCGACCCGCCGGATCCGGGCACCCTCACCGTTCCAGTCGCCGGCGAGAACGGCTGCCCGGCCTACGCCGACGTCCCAACCGGCACGCTTGCTTCGCCGAACAAGCTCAGCATCGCTGGGGGCCCGGCGACCTCGTATCACACGATCTGCCCGGGGCTGTACTACGGCGGCTTCGGGACGAACGGGGATTCACGCTCGCCCAAGGTCACGATGCTGCCGGGGATCTACTTCATGGTCGGTGGCGGATTCAACGTGACCGGCACGGCTTCGATCGACGGCAGCGGCGGCGTCATGATCTACAACTCGAGCGGCACCGAGTCCTTCTCGTCGAGCAGCTTGCCCGGCGGAGATCTCGTGCCTGCCTGCGACACGCTCGCCTCGACCTGCCTGCCCGTGACGATCACCGGCACCGGCAACGGCCTGTCCGCCTCGCCCGGCACCACGAGCACCGGGACAACCGTGACGTACACGATGCGAGTCCTGGGGACCCCCAGACCGACCGGCACGATCACCTTCTACGACGGGGAGACCCCGATCTCGGGCTGCGCCGACCTGCCGGCCGTCCCCGTCTCGGGATCGACGACGAAGGCACAGGCAACCTGCTCGACCAGCTATGCCTTGTTCGGCACGCGCGGTATCACCGGCGTCTACCTGGGGGACGCCGTGTACGCGCCGATCGGCGACACCTTCACCGAGACGATCAACCCGCCTGCGGGGGAAGCCGCCGACAACGTCGTGCTGAACACCATCACCTCACCGTGCGCGACGGCGCCATGCGGCCAGGTCTTGCTCCATGCGCCAACCTCGGGCGAGTACAGCGGGCTGCTGATCTTCCAGGCCCGCTCGTCCGGCCTGGGCCTCCAGATCTGGCCGGACCTTGGAGCGACTGCCTGTGCCGGCACCTGGATGACCGACGGCGTCCCGCCTGATACAAGCCCCATCCCCGCGCCGTGCGGCCCGCTGGGTGGCCTCAGCGGGACCATCTATGCGCCGCACCAATCGACCGGCTCGGACGATTGGGACGCCGTCGTCAACATCAACGCGACCGGCCTCGCAAACGTCCAGATCATCGCGGCCCAGATCAGCCTCACCTACGATCAGAACGTCCGGTTCGCCTATGACCCGGGATCCTTCGCGAACGGCAGGATCCACCTGGTCGAATGAAGCGACGCTAACTCGGAGCCGCCGGTATCGTCAGCGGATGCCGACCGAGCAGGAGGTCCTCGACGTCGCGGGCCGCGAGATCACCATCACGAATCCGAGCAAGGTCTTCTTCCCCGCGATCGGCGCGACGAAGCTCGACCTGGTCCGCTACTACCTCGCCGTTGCGCCGGGCGCCCTGACCGGCGCGGGTGACCGGCCGATGGCCCTGAAGCGCTTCGTGAACGGGGCGACCGGCGAGGCCTTCTTCCAGAAGCGGGCGCCCGAGAATCGGCCCGCGTGGCTGCGCACGGTCACCCTCTCGTTTCCCTCGGGCCGGACGGCCGACGAGATCGTCGTGGACGACGCTGCGGGTCTCGCCTGGATCGTCAACCTCGGCTGCATCGACCTGAACCCGCATCCGGTCCGGGCCGACGACCTCGATCATCCCGACGAGCTGCGGGTCGACCTCGCCCCGGTGCCCGGGATCGAGTGGCCCCAGATCCGCGAGGTCGCGATGGTGACGAAGGAGTCGCTCGAAGCGGTTGGGCTCGTCGGCTGGCCGAAGACCTCGGGCTCGCGCGGGATCCACATCAATGTCCGCATCGAGCGGAGCTGGACGTATCCCGAAGTCCGCCGGGCGGCGCTGGCGATCGCCCGCGACGTCGAGCGGCGGGCGCCGGACATCGCGACCTCCAAGTGGTGGAAGGAGGAGCGCCACGGCGTCTTCCTCGACTACAACCAGAACGCCAAGGACCGCACGGTCGCGTCGGCCTATTCCGTCAGACCCTTGCCCGATGCCCGGGTCTCGACGCCAATGTCGTGGGACGAGGTGCCGACCTGCGAGGCGGAGGCGTTCACGATCGCCACCGTGCCGGCGCGCTTCGCGGCGATCGGCGACCCGGGGGCGGGGATCGACGGCGCGGTCGGGTCGCTGGAGGCGCTGCTGGACCTGTCGCAACGCGACGAGGCGGATGGACTCGGCGATGCGCCGTGGCCGCCGAACTACCGCAAACAGGCCGGCGAGCCGCCGCGCGTGCAGCCGTCGCGCCAGCGTCGCGCGGCCGAGGACTACGACTCGCCGGAGGCGGAGGCCGAGCGCGAGAAGAACCGGGCGGCGATGGAGCGTCGGTTCAGCGCCGAGCTCGAGAAGCGGGCCGCGGCGAAGGTGGCCGGCGTCGGGACGAAGCCCACCCCAACGGGCCGGCGGCGGTCGTCAGTGCCCGTGATCGAGATCTCGCGCGCGCCAAGCAAGGACGAGGCGCTCGCGGGCCTCGAGCGCTGGAAGGTCCGGCATCCGAAGGCCGCCGCGGCGCTGGAACCGGCCGACGTGCTCGTCGACGGGATGCGCGGCCGCTCCTCGCTGTGGTACCGGGTCCGCGTGAATCTCACCCACGTGCCGGAAGCCGAGCGGCCGGCCCAGGAAGCCCTCGACCCCGACTACGACCCTTGGGCGGGCTATGAGTGGCCTGACCGCTCGGGCCAACAGGAACGGGCGCCTCGAAAGAAGGCCACCCAGGGCTGAGGAGCGCTCGATGCGGGCGACGGAGATCGTTGTCGTAGGCGGGGCGTGCATCGGGCTGTCCTGCGCCGTCGCCCTGGCTGAGCGGGGATCGAAGGTAACCCTCGTCGAAGGAGGCCTCGCCGGCGGCGAGAGCTCGTCCCACCACGGGGGCGGGATCCGCCAGCAGTTCGGCACGGCGCTGAACATCCGGCTGTCGCAGCTCAGCGCCGACACCTGCGACAAGGGGATCGCGACATCCATTGGGGTGCGTCTCGACGTAGATACGGGTAGATCGCGTCAGGAGGAGAAATGTCACGTCGGGGCTGGCTTGGCCCATTCGCCGTCTTCTGCGTCGTCGTGCTCGCGGTGGTCGAAGCGGCCGCTGTGGCGGCGGCAAGCGCCCCGGTTGCCGCCGTCAACTACGAGTTCAATCCGTCATCCGTCGAGGTGTCCGTGGGCGACAGCGTCGTCTGGACGATGTCGGGCGATGGGCACACCGTCCGGTCCGGCACAGTCCGCGCCGACAACATCGGCCGTCCCTCCGATGGACCCCTCGATTCCGGTTTCAAGGCGTCAGGTGAGTCCTATGCCTTCACGTTCTCCGAGGCTGCTATCTACGAATATTTCTGCGAGGTCCATCCCGAGCAGATGATGAAGGGCACGATCACGGTCGTTGCGGCGCCGGCAAGCGCGAGCGCGCCCGCCCCGATCGCGAGCGCCCCTTCAGCGGCTGCCGTCACCCCGCCCGCGACCGGAGGCACTCCGTCGGCCACCATCACGCCCGCTGTCACGCCAATCGGCTCCGGGAGCGGCCAGTCGCCGACGTCGGATGCGACCCCGTTCGTCCTCGGGGGCATCGTGGCCGGCATCGCGCTCATCGGCTTGATCCTGGCGCTTGCCCGGAGGAACCGATGAGGAACGATCGGGCGCGTTTCGCTCCTCAGGCGCCGAAGATCAGCTGCAGCTCGTAGGCGGCCGTCTCCTCGAGCTGGTCGTAGCGGCAGTCCGCCGGCGGCTTGTCCGGGCGCCAGCGGACGAACGTCGCGGCGTGTCGAAACCGATCGCCCTGCATGTGGTCGTAGGCGACCTCGACGACGCGCTCGGGGCGGAGCGGTTCCCAGCTCAGGTCCTTGCCCCGATTCCAGCGCGAGGTCGCGCCGGGAAGGCGCTGCCCGGAGGCATCCGCGGCGCCCATTGCCGCCCACTCGGCCCATTCCCCCCACGGGTGGCCGTCCATGGCATGTTCCCGGAGCGGCTCCAGCTCCTCGACGAGCGCCTCGCGACGGTCCCATGAGAACGACGAAGTCACGCCGACGTGATGCAGCTTGCCGTCGTCGTCGTAGAGGCCCAGCAGCAGTGAGCCGACGTGCGTGCGGGGCCCGTTCTTGTGCCACCGGAAGCCGGCCACAACGCAGTCGGCCGTCCGCTGGTGCTTCACCTTGATCATCGCCCGCTTGCCCGGCAGGTAGGTCCCGTCGAGCCGCTTGGCGATCACGCCGTCCAGGCCCGCGCCCTCGAACCGATCGAACCAGTCGACCGCGAGGGCCCGGTCGGTGGTCGCCGGGGTGATGTGAACCGGCGGCTCGGCCGCGCCGAGGGCCGCTTCGAGGCGGGCCCGCCGCTCGCCCTGTGGCGTCGTTCGCAGGTCGTCATCGTCGAGCGCCAGGAGATCCCAGGCGACGTACGAGGCAGGGGACTGCTCGGCCAGCATCCGGACGCGCGAATCCGCGGGGTGAATCCGCAACAGGAGCGCCTCGAAGTCGAGGTGGCCGTCACTCTTGATCACCACCTCGCCGTCGAGGACGCAGCGCGGCGGCAGGGAAGCCAGGAGCGGTTCGTGCAGCTCCGGAAAATACCGGTCCAGCGGCTTGAGGTCGCGCGACTGGATGAGCACCTCGTCCCCGTCGCGGAAGACCAGTGCCCGGAAGCCGTCCCACTTCGGCTCGAACAGCCAGCCGTCGCCCTCGGGCAGCGCGTCGGCGGGCTTGGCCAGCATCGGCTCGATGGGTGGGTCAAACGGGAGGCGCACCCCGCCACGGTACCCGACCCGAGGCGTGGTCGACGGCGGCTAGGATGCGCGGATGAGCGAGGCACAGGCGCCATGAGCGAGGCAAAGTCCCGAGCGTCCGAGCCCAACGACGAGGTCCGCTACGACCGCATTGCGGAGGGCTACGCGCGCCACTGGGGTCCCGTCATCCGGCCAATGGCCGAGGCGGTCCTCGACCTGGCTCCCCTGCTAGAAGCCGGGTCGGCGCGCCTGCTCGACATCGGCACCGGTACCGGTACGGTTGCCCTGGCCGCACTGGAGCGCTGGTCCCATGTCGTGGCCACGGGGATCGACCCGTCGAGCGCGATGCTGGACATCGCCCGTCGCGAGGCAAAGCAGCGCCTGCCGCTCACGGGCCGTGCCCGGCTGCGCCTGGAGGTCGCGCCCGCCGACCGCCTGCCGTTCAGGGCGGGCACCTTTGACGTGGTCGTGTCGTCGTTCGTCCTCCAGCTCGTCCCCAGTCGAGCCGCCGCGTTGCGCGAGGCCCGCCGCGTCCTGCGCCGCGGCGGGGAGATCGCATGGGTCACCTGGCTCGCCGGGGGCAGTGGCTTCCGCGGCGACGAGGTCGTCGATGAGGTCCTCGACGAGTTCGGGTTCGATCCCCCCGAGCCGGATTCGCGATCGGGCGACGTCGGGTCCGTGGGTTCGGCGGCGACCGCCACGCGACAGGCGGGGTTCCGCGGCGTTCGCGCCGTCCCGGCGGAGCTCGAGCACCGCTGGGATGCGCCCAGCTACACCGCGTTCATCAGCCAGTTCGACGAGGAATCGCTGTTCGCCGGCCTCGAGGCGGACGAGCACAAGCGCATCGAGGCTCGGCTCCTCGAACGTCTCTCGAGGCTCAGCCCCGAGGAGCTGACCTATCGCCTGCCGGTCGTGTCGGTGACCGGGCGGGCGCCCTGAGTCGAGGCGTCGCTAGCGGTCCTGGCGCTCCTGGCGCTCGTCCGACCCGCTGTCGGATCCGGCGCCTTCGCCTTCGGCGGCACCCTCCGCGCCCTCGGCACCCTCCTCGCCCTCGACAGCCTCGGCGGCAACCGGCTCCGGCTCCTCCTCGACGCGCGGCGGCAGGACCTTGGCCACAATGTCGTCGGGATCGCTGAGCAGGGTCGCATCCTCGGGGATCAGGAGATCCCGCACGTGGATGGCATCCTCGAACGTCTCGAGGGGCTCGAGCGAATAGCGGATCGACTGCGGCAGGTGATCCGGCAGGGCCCGGACCCGGACGTGCTCGGTGACGTGCAGCACGGTCCCGCCCTTGTCGGTGACCGCGAGCGAATCGCCCTCCGCGATCAGCGGCACGTCGACGGTCAGCTCCTCGGTCATCCGGACCACGTAGAGGTCGACGTGCAGCGGGCGGCTGGTCACGCGATGGAACTGGACCGACTGGACCAGCACCGGCGCCGGCCGGCCGCCGTCGATCGACAGGTCGACGAGGGCGTTCTGCCCGGCGTGGCGCCGCAGCTGCTCGAACTCGTGGGTGTCGACGGAGAGGTTGTTCGATTCCAGCCCGCGCCCGAAGACGACCGCGGGGAGGCGCCCGGCGCGGCGAAGATTCGCGACCTTCTTGCCGGTGATCTTGCGGTGCTCCGCGGCGAGGGCTGGGCGGGCGGTGGCCATGCCGAAGTGGGTCCTCCGAGTTGGTGATCGGCCGACACGGTACCACGAGGCGCGACGGAGCTCCCTTCGCGGCGCCGGGCTGCCGCCGCGTCAGGCGGGCCTCGGGCCCTGCCGGTGTAGGATCGGCGGTCCCATGGCAGCCACCATCCTGATCGTCGAAGACGAGCACGCCGTTGCCCGCGGAATCCAGTACGCCCTCGAGCAGGAGGGCTACTCCGTGACGATGGCCCGCTCCGGCGAGGAAGGCCTCGAGATCGCCACGACCCAGGCGCCGGACCTGGTGCTCCTCGACGTCCGCCTGCCGACGATGGACGGATTCGAGGTCCTGCGTCGGATGCGCGCCGCCGGCACCAAGGCGCCGGTGCTGATGCTGACGGCCCGAGACGACGAGGTCGACAAGGTGATCGGGCTCGAGCTCGGCGCGGACGACTACGTCACCAAGCCATTCGGCCTGCGCGAGCTCCTGAGCCGCATCAAGGCGCTCCTGCGGCGCTCCTACGGCGACC
>DASQFM010000229.1:0-5721 GCA_035633135.1 Candidatus Eiseniibacteriota bacterium | reverse complement strand
CCGAAGCAACGGGCCGACGCCCTTCTCGACGGCCAGCCGGCCGAGGTACAGGACCCCAGAGCGAGGCGCATCGGAGACGCCGGGGTCCGGCTCGTAGAAGTTCGGGATCACCCGCACCCGACCCGCAGGCAGGCCCCCGTCGAGCATGACCTGGCGCTGGAAGGACGTCAGGGCCACGAACTGATCGATCGTCCGCTGGGTCCCGGCGGCGCGATGGACGGCGATCGAGGCCGTAGCGACCGCCGACTGGATCCTGGAGCCGCGGACGCAGGCGTGGACGACCGCCGGCAGGGCGATGGCGCGGCCGACGCAATCCGTGCACGGATGGCCGTCGCGAAAGGCGATGGCGACCGGGCAGACCCAGCGATAGTTGTGGAGGGTCTGCACGACCGGCCGGTTGCCGACGGCCCGGAACACGGACGGGGACGCCGCGGCGAACGTGTTGTGGACGTGAACGACGTCGGGCTGTCGGGCGAGAACCGCCGCCCGGACCCGACGCTGCGCCGAGCGCGACCAGATCGCCCCGGCCGCGATCCGGAGGTCGCCCGGGATGGAGCGGGATTCCGCGAGGTCCGCGTTGTCGAAGATGACCTGGTCGACGGCGACGCCGGCGCCCTCCAGCAGGCCTCGCTCGGCTTCGACGACCTGGTCCTCGCCGCCGGCCTGGCGATAGCGGGTGTGGACCTGCAGGACGCGCCCGATGGGAGCCGTCGGGGTCACGGCGAGGTCGCTCATGGGGCGTGCAGAGGATACCGCCTGCCAGGTTCGCCGATCCAGGCGGGGCGGCGACGATCGGTGGGGCAACTATCCTTGGGCCACGAACGGGAGGAACGAACGTGGTCGACGGTTGGGAGGCGACGGCCGTTCCGGGCGTAGCGCGCCGCTCGCTCGCCGCACACGCCGATCCGCGCGGTTCGTTCACCGAGCTGTGGCGAGAGAGCTGGACCGAGCCGCTCGGCGCGCCGCCGTTCCGCCAGGCGAACGTATCGCGATCCCTGGCCGGCGTCCTGCGCGGGATGCACCTCCACGATCGCCAGGACGATCTCTGGATCGTGCTCGAGGGTCGGGCCTTCGTGGCCACCGTCGACCTGCGCGAGATGATCGCGGGAACGGCCGCGGCGCCGATCGGCGGCGCCTTCGAGCTTGGGCCCGGCTCCGCGGTGTACATCCCACGGGGCGTCGCCCACGGCTTTCTGGCCATCGACGCGATCGCCCTGGCCTACCTCGTGACCGCCGAGTACGACGGCACCGACGAGCACGGGTTCGCCTGGGACGATCGGCTGGCCGGCGTGCCGTGGCCGACGACGGACGTCACGATCTCGGATCGCGATCGGGCGCTGGCCGGGCTGGCGGCGGCGGTGAACGACGCCCGTCAGCGGTCCGGGCACAGCGTGGCAAGGTAGTCGGTCAGCGGGCCCTGCCAGCCCCGGAGGCTCATCCCGAGACGAGCTGCGGCGCTGGTGTCGAGGACCGCCCAGGCCGGGGCGCGGGAGGGCCGTTCGAAGTCCGCCTGCCGGATCGGCTCCACCTCGCGGTCGCGGCCACAGCCCCGAAGGACAACGCCCGCCCATTCGGCTCGCGAGGCCCGGCCGCTATTCGCCAGGTGGTACGTGCCGGGCTCGGCGAGCTCCAGCAACGACACCATGGCGGCGGCGAGGTCGGGGGCATAGGTCGGCGAGCCGACCTCGTCCGTGACGACTCGCAGCCGCTCGCCCGCGGCCAGCCGATCGGCCGCGGCCAGGATCTTTGTCGGGAAGTCGCTGCCCGGCGGACCGTACAGCCAGGCCGTTCGGACGATCCACAGCCGCGCCGCCGAGGCGGCCCCGGCGAAGGCGGCACGGGCGGCGTCCTCGCCCGCGAGCTTGGACGCACCGTAGGCGTTGCCGGGGGCCGGCCGGTCGTCCTCTGTGTAGCCCCGGCCGTCGGTCCGCCGGCCGTCGAAGACCTCGTTCGTCGAGACCACCACGAGCGAGACGCCGCCCTGACGGCAGGCCTCCGCGAGCTCCCCCACCGCCGTCGCGTTCCGTCGCATCGCCAGGTCTGGATCGCGGGCACAGCCGTCGACATCGGTCCACGCCGCGCAGTGGATGACGAGCTCCGGCCGATCTGCCTCGACGGAGCGAACGGCAGCTGCGGGATCGTCGAGGTCGTACGTCGAGCGGCCCCAGGGATGCACGTCCCAGCCTGCGCCGCTGAGGGTCGCCACCAGGGCACTGCCGAGGCGGCCACCCGGCCCGCTGATCGCGACCGACCCAGCGACGGGCGGAGCCGGCACCATCAAGCCTCGACGGACTGGGCGAGGCGCCTCCCGTACTGGTCCTCGTAATAGGCCGCCCAATCGTCGCCGCGGAGGGATCGCCACCAGTCCTCGTGGGTCCGGTACCAGTCGACGGTCCGGGAGATTCCCTCGTCGAACGGCACGGCCGGCTGCCAGCCGAGGCTCCCGAGGCGCGAGCCGTCCATGGCGTAGCGGCGATCGTGCGCCGGCCGATCCTCCACCCGCCGGACGAGCGTCCAGGGCCGGCCGACCCGGTGCAGGATCGCCTCGGTCACCTCGCGATTGGTTCGCTCACCACCGCCGACGATGTTGTAGATGCCGCCGCGCGCCCCACGATCCAGGACCATCCCGATCGCATCTGCGTGATCGTCGACGTACAGCCAGTCGCGGGCCTGCAGGCCGTCCCCATACAACGGCAGGGCGAGGTCCTGGAGCGCGTTGGTGATGAACAACGGCACGAGCTTCTCGGGGTGCTGGAACGGTCCGTAGGTGTTGGCCCCGCGGCTGATCACGGTGTCCAGGCCGTGCGTCGCGCGATACGCGCGGACGAGCAGGTCGCCGGCCGCCTTGGCGGCCGCGTACGGGCTCCGCGGTTCGACGGCGTCGTCCTCGGTGCTGTGGCCCTCGTCGACCGAGCCGTAGACCTCATCGGTCGAGACCTGCAGGTAGCGCGGCCCCTGACGGCCGTGCGGACCGCGGCGGCCGGCCGCGGAACGGACCGCTTCGAGCAGGACGTGGATCCCGATGACCCCGGTCCGCAGGAACGCCG
The DNA here is from genome assembly GCA_035633135.1 of Candidatus Eiseniibacteriota bacterium. Taxonomy (GTDB): domain Bacteria; phylum Chloroflexota; class Limnocylindria; order Limnocylindrales; family CSP1-4; genus UBA5189. Next base: position 2,674 of record DASQFM010000229.1, on the reverse strand, counting down.
CGGCATCGAGAATCGATCGGTCGACGTGCGATTCGGCCGCGAAGTTGACGACCGCGTCGACATCCTCGACGAGCTCGCCGACGACTGCCGCGTCCGCGATATCGCCCTCGACGAAGCGGAAGCGCGCGGCGCGGGCCGGATCACCTTCGACCTCGGCCAGGTTGGCCCGGTTGCCGGCGTAGGTGAGGAGGTCCAGGACGACGACCTCGTCCCGGGTCGCGGCGAGGCGCCGGCGGACGAAGGCCGAGCCGATGAAGCCGGCGCCGCCGGTGACGAGCAGCTTCATCGAGCGGTCGCCTCCGCTTCGACACCGGCGCCCGCGGCCGCGACCGTGGATGCCGACAGCAGCGATTCGACGGTGCCGGCATCGGACCAGTGACCCTGGTACTCGCGCCACAAGAGGCGATCGCCGGCGACATAGTGGTTGAGCACGTCGGTGATCTCGAACTCGCCCCGTCCCGAAGGGCTGAGATTGGCGATCACGTCGAACGCCTCGGCCCGCAGGAAATAGACGCCGATCGGGATGAGGTCGCTCTTGGGCGCGGCTGGCTTCTCCTCGAAGCCGACGACCCGGCCTGCGGCGTCGAGCTCGGCGACCCCGAATCGCTGCGGATCCGGGACCCGATACAGCAGGCTTCCGGCGCCCCACGAGCCGGCCTCGAACTCGGCCGCCAGGTCGGCCAGGGCAGGTCCCCGCAGGACGTTGTCGCCCAGGACCACGCAGAAGCAGTCCTGGCCCACGAAGTCCCGGGCCAGGCCGATCGCGTGGGCGATCCCGAGCGCCCCGCGCTGGTAGCGGTAGGTGAGGTCGAGCTCGAACTCGGCCCCGTCCGCCAGGAGCTCCACGATATCGCCGACGCTGCGACCGCCGAGGATCACCATGACCTCGCGAATGCCCATGCCGCGCAGCGTCTCGATCGGGTAATAGATCATCGGCCGGTCGTAGACCGGTAGCAGGTGCTTGTTGGTGACGAGGGTCAGCGGATGGAGCCGCGTGGCGGTCCCGCCGGCCAGGATCAGGCCCTTCATGCGCGGTCCATCCTAGCGTGCGGCTATGCCGCGACCACGCGGTCCCGACCGGCCCGTTTGGCTCGCAGCAGGGCCTTGTCGGCCCGGGCGACGACGTCGGCGATCGGCTCTTCGTGACCAAGGCCGCTCGCCACACCGACCGAGACGCTGATCGACTTGACGCCAAGCGGCGACAGGTCGAGGCGCCGGACGGCCTCTCGTACGCGCTCGCCGACCTGGACCGGCACCTCCGCGGGCGGATTCTTGAGCAGCACCACGAACTCCTCGCCGCCCACCCGGGCCGGGACGTCGTCGGCGCGGACCGTCGCCAGGATCGCCCGGGCGACTGCCCGCAGGACCTCGTCGCCCACCGCATGACCATGGGTGTCATTGACGCGCTTGAACCGATCGATGTCGATCATGAGGATGGCGACGGCGTCATCGGCGCGGCGCCGCCTGGCGAGAAGCTCGGTGTATTCCTCGAAATAGCGGCGGTTCGGTAGGCCGGTCAGAGAATCGGTCGACGCGAGCACCTCGGCCTCGCGGTACGAGTTGGCGCGGCTGAACGCGGCGGCGGTCTCCGAGGCCGCCGCCCGGAGCAGCCGTCGGGCCGGCTCGGGCCACGCCTCCCGCTCCCGTCGCGACAGGACAATCGCGCCGACGGTGCCTTCTTCGGAGCGGAGCGGGGCGGCCAGGATGTTCGTCAGGCCGAACGTCGCCCCTACCCGGTCGGCAAGCCGGGTCGTCGCGGTGCTCGGATCCTCGATGTCGGTCAGGGGCAGAAAGATGGTCGTGCTCGGGACGCCGGCGCGGCGGGTGACGAGCGTTGCCTCGAGGACGCCACCGTCGGGCCGCCGCCGCACCACGGCTACGTGATCCGCCCCGGTCCCCTGGACGAGGTCGCCGACGATTGCCGCCACGATCGCGTCGGGCGAGACCGATCGCGACAGGCCGCGAAGGATCCGGGCGAGGCTCTCGGCCTCGACCCGGCCAACAGCCTCACGCGCGGCGACCTCGTTGCGATGCCACAGCGCCGCCCCCGCGGTGACGCCGGCGAGGACCAGGACGATCCAATCGATGACGTTGCCGCCCCCGGACAGCTGCGAGACGAGCAGCAGTCCCAGGAGCAAGAAGGCGCCGGAGAACAGCCACCAGCTTCGGCGAACGCCGGAGCTCACATCATCACGAGGCCGCCGTCGACCGCGAGGACCTGGCCGGTGATGAACGCGGCCTCGTCCGAGCAGAGGAACGCGACCGCGTCGGCGATCTCCTCGGTCGTCCCGAACCGGCCGAGCGGCGTCCGCGTCGTGATCTCCGCCTTGAGCGCATCGGGCAGGTCCTGGGTCAGCTCGGTGAGGACGAAGCCGGGCGCGACGGCGTTGCAGGTGATCCCGCGCGAGGCGAGCTCGCGCGCCGTGGCCTTCGTCAGCCCGATCAGCCCGGCCTTCGCCGCCGAGTAGTTCGCCTGGCCCTGCTGACCGGCCTGCCCCGAGACCGACGTGATGTTGACGATCCGGCCGCCCTTTGCCTTGAGCATCGGGCGGGTGACGGCCTTCGTCGCGTAGAACGCCCCGAAGAGGTTCGTTTCGAGGACCTCACGGAACATCTCGGGGGTCATCCGCATGATCAGGTCGTCCCGCGTGATCCCCGCGTTGTTGACGAGGAT
>DASQFM010000228.1:0-10553 GCA_035633135.1 Candidatus Eiseniibacteriota bacterium | reverse complement strand
CCGAAGGCCACCGATAGCAGGTACAGGCCGCCGAGGATCGCCAGGTGGGCGCGCACCGCGGTCGGGAAGCGGAGGCCGGACTGGGGGGTGCCGGCGAAGTACCGACCGAAGGCCACCAGCAACGAGCCGATGATCAGCGTGTTGAAGACCGACTGAACCGCCCGCAGGAACGGCAGGTCGAACAGGAAGAACGAGATGTCGCGACCGAACACCGGATCGGTCACCGGCGTGGCAGCGTCGAGCGCGTAGGGCACGCGTTGCAGGAACAGGAGCACGGTCTGCCACGAGCCGGCGACCGCCCCCCCGATGGCGAGGGCCGCCAGGACGGCGAGGCCGGTGATGACCAGCGTCGCCAGCGGCGCGAGATCCGGCACGCTGGTAGGACCGACGACGACCGGCCGCGGTCGACCGAACCCGCCGCCGGGTGTTTGAGCCGCCTGGTTGAGCCGCTCGAAGAACTCGCCCAGGCCGGCTCCTGCCGTCGGGTCTGGCGGCGGCGCGAGGCGTCTGGCCAGATAGAGGTTGCCGAGGAAGACGAGCAGGGCGACGATCGTCGCCCCGAGGAACAGCCCGCCGGTCGCCCCCACCCTGGTCCACAGCACGTCTTCGAAGCCCACGCTGCGATACCACAGCACGTCGGTCCAGAAGCCGACACCGATCGAGAGGGCCAGCAGCAGCGCGACCACGATGCCGCTGATGGCCCACGTCCAGCGGACCGAGCGGCCGCCCGGCGGCGCGCTGCGCCGGCGGCGCAACGGCGGTGGTGGAGGGCGGTTCTCTCCTCCGGGCTCCTCGCCGTCGGGCCCCCGGCTGCCGGAGCCAGGTTCGTCTGCGCTGTTGTCCTGCGCGCCCGCCTGGCGTCGTTTCAGCTCATCGAGGAAGTCGTCAAAGATGTCCGGCACACCCTGAGTCTACCTAAGCGGCCCAATCATCCGGCGCATGCCCGCGTTGGCGCCTGCGCTCCCGACCTCACGCACGTTCAAGTGCGCTCGGCCGGGTGCTCGACGCCGCCTTGGCCTGAGCTCGGCTGATTGGGCCGCTGATTCACGGGCGGCTGAGGCCCTCGATCGCGCGCCGGAAGCCGGTCAGGACTTCGGTGGCCACCTCGTTGGGCCGCATCGCGGCGATTCGCGCTGGCTCGAAGCGGAAGCCGGCACGGACGAGCAGCGGGCAGCGCCACGGGCGCTCGGGGTCGGGCGGCGGAACGACGAGGCCCAGCCGGACCTGGAGGCGCCCCCCGTCCTCCAGGATCATGCCCGACAGGGAGCCGGCGAACGCCGGGCCGAGCCGGGCGAGCGGCGGATCCGGCGGCGGGCCGGCGGCCGGAGCGACGTCGCGGAACGGCACCACGCCGGCGTCATCCGTCACCCACAGGAGTGCCGCCCACCAGTCCTCGGTCGGCGCGCTCGGGCGGCTCATCCCGGCCCGCAGGACCAGCTCGCCGACCCGGACCTGCTGCTCGCGCAGGAACGACGGGCCGGGTGGCGGCAGTCGATCGAGCACCCGAGGAGGATAGTGGCGCGAGGCGGTCCGGCCCTTGCACGACGTCCGGCGGGCTCGGCGCGCCGCTCTCGGCGCGGCCGGTCTCAGGCCGGCGGCGGGCTCGGGTTCGTGCCGGCCCCGTCGGTACCCTCGGCCGCTTCGCGCTCCTCGATCTCGCGCTCGGCCTCGCGCGCCTCGAGCTCGACTCGCAGGGCGTCGACCTCGAGCTTCAGCATCTCGCGCTGGACGGCTTCAGAGGGTGGCTCGACGCTGGCCAGCTCGGCGGGGGTTGGTTCGGGCACGTACTCGCCGGACAGCCAGCCGATCACGCCACCGGCCGACGGCGCCGGGCCCTGAAGGGCGGCCGCCCTGGGATCCAGCTGGGTGACGCCCGGGATCTCGTGCTCGCCGTCTTCGTGGAGGACCGCCCCGCACGATGGGCAGGTGGCGTCGTCGGCCGATACCGGCGACGAGCACCATGGGCAGCGCGGGCCGGTGTCCTCGATTGCCTCGGTGGGCTCAGTCATCGCGCGCAGCGTACATGGTCACTTGCTCGCGCGGAGGCGCCCGCAACGCGCGGTTCGCTACTCCCACTCGATCGTGGCCGGTGGCTTGCTGCTGATGTCGTACACGACCCGGTTGACTCCGGGGACCTCGTTGACGATCCGGCTGCTGATCTTCGCCAGGACGTCGTAGGGGAGCTTGGCCCAGTCGGCGGTCATGCCGTCGTCCGAGGTGACGGCGCGGATCGCGACCACGTTCGCGTAGGTCCGCCCGTCGCCCATGACCCCGACGCTCAGGACGGGCGTCAGGATCGCGAACGATTGCCAGACGCTGCGGTACAGGCCGGCAGCCTTGATCTCGTCGATGACGATCCAATCTGCCTCGCGGAGCGTTTCCAGCCGCTCTGCCGTGACCTCGCCGATGATCCGGATCGCGAGCCCGGGGCCGGGAAACGGCTGGCGCTGGACCATGGCCTCGGGCAGGCCGAGCTCTCGCCCGACCGTTCGGACCTCGTCCTTGAACAGGTAGCGCAGCGGCTCGATCAGCTTGAACCGCAGGTCCGCCGGCAGACCGCCGACGTTGTGGTGGGTCTTGATCTTCTGGGCGGCCTTGGTCTCGGCCGTCGCGCTCTCGATCACGTCCGGATAGAGGGTGCCCTGGGTCAGAAAATCGATCTGACCGAGCTTGGCGGCTTCTTCCTCGAACACCCGGATGAACTCGTCGCCGATGATCTTGCGCTTCTGCTCCGGGTCGATGACCCCATCCAGCCGGGCCAGGAAGCGTTGCCGTGCATCGACCATCACGAGGCGCATCCCGAGGTTCTGCTCGAATGTCGCCCGCAGGAGCTCGGACTCCTTCTTGCGCATCAGCCCGTGGTCGACGTAGATGCAGGTCAGGCGGTCGCCGACGGCGCGGTGGACGAGGGCCGCCGCAACCGCCGAATCCACGCCGCCGGATAGGGCACAGATGACCTTGCCGTCGGAGCCGACCGTCGCGGCGTGGGCGTCGATCCGCTCGCGGATGTCGACCACGGTCGAGTCGATGAAGTTGGCCGGCGTCCAGGTCGGTTGCGCCCCCGCGATCCCGAGGACGAAATTGCGGAGCACGTCGCGGCCGCTGGGTGTGTGGACGACTTCCGGGTGGAACTGGATCCCGTACAGGTTCCGGCTCTCGTCGACGAGCCCGGCGAACGGCGTCGAGTCGGTCCGGGCGGTCGATCGGAAGCCGTCCGGCAAGCGGGTGATCGAGTCGCCATGGCTCATCCAGACCGGCTGCTCGCGCTCGATCCCGGAGAAGAGTCCGTCGGCCTCGCTGATCGAGACGGTGGCCGGCCCGTACTCCCGCTTCGACGCCGGCAGGACGTCGCCGCCCAGCTCGAGCGCCATCAGCTGCGCGCCGTAGCAGATCCCGAGGACGGGGATTCGACCGCTCCAGATGGCCGGATCCGGCTTCGGCGCCCCAGGGTCGTAGACCGAGTTGGGCCCTCCCGACAGGATGATCGCGGTTGTGCCGCGGCGTTCCAGCTCGGCCATCGGCGTGTCGTGCGGCAGCAGCTCGGAGTAGACGTTGAGCTCGCGGACGCGGCGCGCGATCAGCTGCGCAAACTGGCTGCCGAAGTCGAGGACGGCCACCGTGCCCGGGTCCGTGGTAGCCGGGTGATCGCCCGCCGCCCGCTCGGGAGGCGGCGCGTGCAGGGCAGTCTCGAGATAGGCCTCGACCTCGGCGTCGTCAGGGGCGAGGACGCGGTGCCCGGCGTTGGCTGCCTCGCCGTGAACCGTCTTGCCACGTCTCGGGGGAGCACCGGCCGGGTCGTCTTGGCCACGCTCCCCCGAGGCGTTCACGTCGGTCGCGTCAGCCTCGCCCAATCACCCCTCCGGTCGCCGCCAGCGGCTCCCGGCAAGTGTACGGCTCAACTGCCGCTGCGGGCGAGGACATCGCGGATCGCGTCGATCACGGGCTGGGGCTTGTCGAACTGGATCTCGTGGCCCGTATCGGCCACCTTGACCAGGCTCCCGGCGGTCGAGAGCGCCACCATCCTTGCCACCAGATCCTCGGTGATGGCATCTAGGGTCACGGCGAGCGAAGGATCCAGACCTTCCCACAGGTCGCTGTCGTCGGCGCGGGTGAGGACCAAGAGAGGTCGGTCGCCGAAGCCGGGAGCGGCTTCGGCCTCCGTCGCGCTGGCGACGAGATCGAGCATCTCCGGATTGCGGCTCGGATCCTGCTCGAAGGTCGTGAGATCGAAGCGGTTGTCCTTGAGCGCCTGCGAATCGGCGGACGTCTCCGGCGGCAGGGCTGCCAGCCATTCACGACTCGCCGCCGGCGAGCGGACGTCGACGAAGACGGCACCGACGACCTCGTCCGGGAATCGCTGGGTGTAGACGAGGTTGTTCCAGCCGCCGATCGAATGGCCGACGAGCACGTATGGCGGGGCGATGCCGGCGCCCGCAAGCAACGCATGCAGGTCGGTCACCTGGTCGTCGGTGGTGCGAAATCCCTTGGGCAGCTTGCTCATCCCGAACTCGCCAGCGCGGTCATACGCGCAGACCCGGTCGGTCGGCTCGAGAGCGGTCAGGACCAGCTCCCAGACGCCGTAGTCGGCGCCGAGGCCGTGCTCCAGGATCGTGGTGGGCCGGCCGGTCCCGGTCGGGCCGACGCACACGATGTGGAGCGTTCGACCGCCGCCGATATCGATGTCGGCAACCAGCGCAGCCGACGTGGGTGCGGCCGTCGGGGTCGCTGCGGGCGTTGCGGGCGCAGCCGCGCCGGAGCAGGCGACGGCGACGAATGCCAGCGTGGCAAGGCCGGCGAAGGTGGTCAGCGACGATCGGTTCATGTGGCCCTCCTGCGAGACGAGTGCGGCGGCTCTTGTTCGTTCGCCGCGGTCCTGCCGGCAGGGTGGCTCGCGCGGACCGGCCTTCCATCGGGGCTCGCCCGGCATCGTTCTCCGGGCCTGCCCCGAGGAATCGGGCCGAAGCCGCCGTCTACGATGGCGAAGGCGGGCAATCCATCAGAGGGCAGAGGCCATGGCGAACCGGGAGATAGCGGGACGGTCAGGTAGCTTTCACGCGTCCCTCGCGCTCCTCGCCGCGGCCTCGATCGCCATGGGTCTCCTCGCGGCGGCCTGCAGCGCCCTGGGCGGCGGGCCGAGCGGGTCGCAGGCGGCCACTCCACCGGCCGGGTTTCCCGTCGGCTCGTGGACGACGTCCATCAGCCGCGAGGACCTCAGCGCCGGCGGGCTCGAGGGGGACCTGATCGACCAGAACGAAGGTGACTTCGTCCTCACCTTCGAGGCGGACGGAACATTCCAGCAGGTCCAGACCTCCACGATCGGGGTCACCCTCCGGGAACCGATCTTCCGCGGGCACTACACCGTCACCGGCGACGAGGTCCGGCTCGATCCGGAGTTTCCCGTCCATTACGCCCAGGAAGGCGTCTACGACGTCGTCCGCTGGCAGCTCGACGGCGACGTCCTGCACCTCTCGCTGGCGAGCCACGGCGATCCGATCCAGGTCGTCGTCTACGGCGCGCATCCGTGGCGGCGGGCCGCGGCCTCAGGCCTCGTGGGGACCTGGCAGGCGACGGTGACCAGGGAAGATCTCCAACGAGGTGGCGTCGCCGACCCGGGCCTGCTCAACGAGAACGCCGGCCGCTTCACGCGAGGCTTCGCGGCGGGTGGCACCTGGACCATGGCCCAGGAGAGCCTCGACGGCTCCCCGATTCGCAACCCCGTGTTCCGCGGCTCGTACGCCGTCGAGGGCAACGAGATCGCGGTGCACGTCGACTTCCCGACCGAGTACCAGGGCGACGAGCGCTACGGCTGGGCCGTGGACGGGAGTGAGCTTCGACTTACGCTCGTGGAGCCGGCGGACGACGTCCTCAACCGTCTCGTGACCGAGAGCCATCCGTGGACGAGAACGAGTCCCTGACGACGTCCCTTGGGACGGCGCTGCCGCGGACGTCGTCTGCTGGGATGACCTCCGCGTGGTGGCGCATGGTCCGGGTGCTGGTCGTCATCGGCGGCGTTGCCTTCAGCGTCCTCGCCGAAGCCCAGCAGCTGGCCATCGGGCGGCCCGCGGTCTTCCTCGTTGCAGACCTGCTCGGCGGCTGGGCCTTCCTCGCGGCAGGCGCGGTGGCGTGGGATCGGCGCCCGTCGAACCGGATCGGTCCACTGCTCGTGGCGATCGGGTTCGCCTGGTTCGTCGGGACGTTCGGCGCTGCCAGTTCCGATCTGGTGGCGTACCTCGGGCGCAGCTTCCAGGGCTACTACGAGCCGCTGCTCGCGATCCTCGTCCTGGCCTACCCAACGGGGCGTTTGACCTCCCGCTGGAGCCGGCTGGTGGCCGTGGCCTGGCTCGTCGACCACTCGGCCTGGTCGGTGGCGCGCGCCGTCCTCGATCGCCCGCTGGCCTGGTACACCTGCCCGAGCTGCCCCGAGACGATCGACGCGTACGTCAACGCCCGGGTGCTGCTCGACCGAATCGGCCCGATCACCCTGACGATAGCCGTGGTCCTCGCCGGCGCCGTCCTGGTCCTCCTCGTCGCGCGGTTGATGCGCGCGGGGCCGGCTGGCCGCCGGCGCCTGACCCCGGTCGTCCTCGGCGGGATCGTGCTCGCACTCGACGTTGGGGTGACCGGGATCGCCCGGCTGACAATCGGCCCGCCGCTGTTCCAGGATGCGCGGATCGGGGCCGGCTACAACATCCTGGCCATGCTGGTGGCCGTGTCCGTGCTCGTGGGACTCCTCCAGGACCGGCTCGCCCGATCCGACGTCGCCGACTTGGTGCTCGAGCTCCGTTCGGCGGGCCTGAACGGCCGAGTCCGCCGGATCCAGGATGCGCTCGCGCACACGCTTCACGATCCGACGTTGCGCTTCCTGGCCCTCGACCCCATGACTGGACGCTATCGCGATGCCGACGGGGACCTGGTCGCGGCGCCCGTGCCTGATACCGCGCGGGCCGTGACCCGGAGCGGCGGCGGGGCGGCACCGGAAGGCCTGATCGTCCACGACCCGGTGCTGCTCGAAGACTCGGCGTTGCTCGATGCAGCCCAGGCCGCCGTCGCCTTCGAATCCGAGAACGCCCGACTCGGGGCCGAGGTCGCCCGACAGCTCGAGGAGGTCCGGGCGTCGAGACAGCGGATCGTGCAGGCCGCTGACAGCGAGCGGCGGCGGGTGGAGCGGGACCTGCACGATGGCGCCCAGCAGCGCCTGATCGGGCTGGCGATGGAGGTGGGCCGGCTTCGCGCCCAGGCGAGGCAACGGGGCGACGAGGAGCTCAGCGGATCGCTCGGAGCCGTTGCCGCGAATGTCGAATCAGCGATCGAGGAGCTTCGCGAGCTGGCCCGCGGGATCCTGCCGCCGATCCTCGCCGAAGCGGGGCTCGCGGCGGCCATCGAATCGCTCGCCGTTCGGAGCCCCATCCCGGTGCGTGTCGACGTGGTCGTCGATGGCCGGCTGCCGCCAACGATCGAGTCGACCGCCTACTTCGTCGTCGCGGAAGGGTTGGCAAACGTGGCCCGCCACTCCGCAGCGCGGGAGGCGACGGTCACCGGACGGGTCGAAGACGGCCGCCTTCGGCTCGTGGTCGAGGACGACGGGATCGGCGGGGCGGACGCGCGCCGCGGCAGCGGTCTCAGGGGCCTTGCCGATCGGGTCGGCGCGCTTGGGGGCCGGCTCGAGGTCGGGCCGATGCCCGGCTCGGGGACGCGACTGGCCGCGGACCTGCCGGTCGCTCGATGACGACACCGATCCGGGTCGTCATCGCCGAGGACAGCATCCTCCTGCGCGAAGGGCTCGTGCGACTGCTGGGCGAGGCCGGATTCGACGTCGTGGGTGCCGTCGGTACGGGCGAGGAGCTGCTCCGCATCGCCGGCGAGGTGCGGCCCGATGTCGCAATCGTCGACATCCGGATGCCACCGACACACACCGACGAGGGCCTGCGCGCTGCCGCGGCACTCCGAGCCCGGTACGGCGACGGCATCGGGGTGCTGGTGCTGTCGCAGTACGTGGAGGTGGCCTACGCCGACCAGCTCATCGAGAGCGACGCTCGTGGAACCGGCTACCTGCTGAAGGATCGCGTCGCCGACGTCGCCGAGATCGCCGACGCGGTGCGGCGCGTGGCGCGCGGCGGATCCGTCATCGATCCGAGCCTCGTTGCCCAGCTGCTGCGGCGGCGACGGCGGCCGGATCCGCTGGTCGACCTGACCGAGCGCGAGACCGAGGTCCTCGGCTTGATGGCCGAGGGCCGGTCCAACGCCGCGATCGCCGAGCGGCTCGTGATCGCGATGAAGACCATCGAGACGCACATCGCCAGCATCTTCTCGAAACTCGGTCTGGAGCCCGAGCCGGACGATCACCGGCGCGTCCTGGCGGTCCTCGCGTATCTCCGCCGGGGTTGAGAAGCTCGGCAGACCTGCGGGTCCCAGCGGCCCTCGGACCCCGTACGTTTCACTGCCGCAGAACGCCACATGGTTTATGGACCGGCTTTCAAGTTCATGCCAGACTGGCCAGCCGAGTTCAGAAAACGGTGCCCCCCAACGTGACGAACCCCTCCAGGGTGGCCCAGTCGGTCGACGGCACTGCGGTAGCGCGAGTCCCCAGCTCGCGTCTCGGCCGCGTGATAACCGTGCTGCTGCGCCACCGCCCCTTCGATCGCTCCAGCGCGAGCACCTCGTCCTCTGCCGAGGCTGAGCAGCGACTGCCCGCGATGTCGCGGCGTCGCGTTCCGCGCCCGTCCGAGCTCGTCAGGGCTGCCGCGGCGGTCATGGTCGCGAGCCTGGTCGCGGGCCTCGTTGCCGGCGATGCCCTCGTCCCGGCGCCGCGTCCCGAGCCTGCCGTCGCGGTGGTGCCGACCTTCGGCCCGGACCGCGAGATCCGGGATTCCGGGGGGCTGACCGTCACGGTCTCGACCAGCGCTCCCCACGAGGTCCTGGCCGACCAGGGCGTCCTCCTGCCGTCCGACAGCAGTGGCTCCGTCACCGTGCGCGCCCAGGGGCAGCCCGGCCAGGCGGTCACCATCGACCTTCCGAACAGTGCCCAGGGCTGGGACCTGACGACCACGCAGATCACGCCCGGGCTGGTCGAGGTCGAAGCCGGTTTCGGTGTGGGTTCCCCACCGCTGCGCGTCCGAATCGAGGTCGACGACGAGAGCGGCCAGCCGATCGACTACCAGGAGCGCTGGCTCTATCCAACGCTGCAGACCAACACGACGGTCAGCCTCGGCGCGGCCGAGGGCACTGCCGGCCAGCTCGAAACCGCAGCCACCGGCCTCCTCCTTCACTGGTGGGAGCACGATCCCGAGCGCGTCATCGTCGACCGGCGCTTGCGGATCGAGCGCTCGAGTCCGGACCTCCGTGTCGGCTGCGTGACCTGGATCACGCTCGACGAGCGAGAGCTATGGCTCAGCGACGCGGACCCCGTGCCGACCGGCGAGTTTCCAGCGGCACCGACGGCGACCGACGGCACCACCACCGACCCAGCCGCGCCAGCTGTCCTGACCGCGTTCGGCACGGCGGGCGCGCCGACCTGGCCGGCAGCGATGCATACCGAAGCGCGGATCGCGGCGGAGACCCAGAGCCCGTTCCTCGAGGACGAGATTCGCGAGGCGATCGGGCAAGGCGGCGGCCGGTCCGGCGTCGCGGCGCTGCCGGCGGCATTCCCCGGTTTCTGCTACCGCCTGTCGCTGGTCCTGGGCGACGCGGCGGGCAACGAGTCGCAGCTGGCGTGGCCGGAGATCACGCCCGGCCTGGCCACGGTCGGTGGACGGGCGCTGCCCGACTTCGACGGGACCCTTGACCTCTACCGGGCCGACGCGTTCGTCAGCCAGGTGACGCTGACCTGGTGCATGGCCGCAGCGGGACAGATGATGGTGAGCCTGATCACCGGGGAGCCTGCGGACCCCTCGATCCAGCGGCTGCTCATGACCTACCTGATGGTCAAGGACGGCACGACGGACGATACCGGCCTGTCCGGCAGTGACGACTCGGGTCTCGCGGCGCTCATGTACCGCTACAGCGGCGTGCGCTACGAGGTCCTGACCGAACCGGACATCGCGACCGCGATGCGGATCGCGGCCGAGCGCATGCGTCTGACGGGGGCGCCGACGAGGATCAGCGTCGAGATCAAGAACCAGGGAACCCGGCACGCGTGGGTGGTCCATGGCTTCACGTCGAATGGCGATCCGGCGATCGACCCGAACGCCGTCATCACCGGCGTTCGAATCAGCGGCCCGGTCTGGCCGCGGCCCCAGGTCGGGCCGGGCTTCGACCGTCCCCCCGACACCCTCCTGTCGCTCGACGAGCTCGCGGTCGCCTACACCCGGAATGGCTCGGGCGCCTGGCAGATCCTCGTGCCGACCCTCGATGCACCGGTCGCCGCCTGGCCCATGCCGCGGCGGATCGCCGATCTGCGGATCGGTCGCGTCCCTCGGTTGCTGACCTCGTGGCCGATTGCCGCCAGCGTGCCCACCAAGCCCCAGGCGACGACCAGGGTCGCGGCGCCGACGCCGGCGCCCGCGCAGACGCCCGCGCCAACCCCGCTGCCGAGCCCGACGCCGGTCCCGAGCCCC
>DASQFM010000227.1:0-3060 GCA_035633135.1 Candidatus Eiseniibacteriota bacterium | reverse complement strand
TGGAGGTGGTACCGCATACCGGATTCGAACCGGTGATCTCCGCCTTGAGAGGGCGGTGTCCTGGGCCTCTAGACGAATGCGGCCCCGGTCCGCGGCGCGTGGCGACGGGACGGCGGGATGATACCAAAGCTCAAAGTCGGTGGGCCTCGAGGAAGCTCCGGATCGTGTCCGCGACCTGCTGGTAGCTCTGCTCGCCGAGGATCAGGCCGTACTCGGAATGGGCGCCGAACGGCTCGTATTCGGCACCCAGCCAGTCGGCCAGTCGCTCGCTCGCCTCGGGCGTCACGGCCGGGACCAGAGCGGCGCTCACGACCAGGCGGGGCACGTCGGCGACGGCGGCTGGATCCACGTGGACGCCGCGCAGCATCGTCCGTCGGGCGCGGCCGGATTCGTGGGGCTTCTGGCCCATCAGGTGCTGGATCCGGAACACGTCGGCGAGTGTGAGATCCGGTCGGTCGCGCTGGAGCCGCTCCGGCAGCGTCGCCCAGCCCAGCAGCGACGGCCCGAACAGCTCCGGGATCTCGCGGATCTCGTGGCCGGGCGTCGGTGACCGGAGCTCGCCCGGCAGCTCCGAGGCGAGGAGGATCAGGCCGCTCAGCACGTGCCGCTCCGCGGCCTTCATCGCGAGCAGCCCGCCCATCCCGTGGCCCACGACTACGACGTTTGGGCCCAGCCGGTCCATGGCCGCTCCGACGTCATCGACGAACGATTCGAACGACAGCTCGGCCGGGTCGGCGGTCTGACTCCAGTGATGGTTGCGGAGGTTGAGGGCGTGGCCCTCCCAGCCGCGGCCGGCGAAATAGCCGAGGAATCGCTCCCAGGCCCAGGATCCGCCCAGCTCGCCGTGGACGAACAGCAGGGGCTTGCGGCGCGAGCGGCGCTCCGGCAGCCATGACTCGATGTACAGGCCGCGGTCGTGGAGCTCGATCTCGTCCTTGCGAACGGGCCGCCCGCCGAGTGGCATCTGCTGGGCCCGGGCGAGGATCTCGTCCGGCGTGCTGTCGGGCATGGGCTACTCCAGCGGGTTGATCACGAGGCCGGTCAGGGCCTTGGGATGGATGTAGGTGCTCTTCTGGGGCATCACGTCGCCCTCGGCCGCGATAGCGAGAATCGATGGGGCCGGGGTTGGATCGAGCAGGAAGGCCACATCCGCGCCGTCCCGGCCCTCGTCGACCCAGGCCATCGCCTCCTGGCCGTCCTTGGTATAGGCGATCCGCTCGCCGCCGGCCACTGCCGAGACGTCGAGGCCTAGCAGCTGCTCGAGGGCCACGCCGAGGAGGGTCACGTCCAGGCCCTGCAGCGCCGCCCCGCCCGCCGGCAGCCACGGCTCGAAGGCCTCCCGACGAGCGCGCAGGATTGCGCCACCGTCCCGCGTCCAGAGGCCGAAGCGGCCCTCGCCGCCGTGGCCGCCGCCGTGGGCGCCAACGTGGCCGAATGCCGCGACTAGCTCGTCTGGGTACGCATCGCGCACTTCGAACAGCTCGCGCAGGCGCGAGCGAAGGGCCCGAACGGCCGGATCGCCGAGCCCACGGACGACACGATGGGTCGGCAGCACCAGAATCGGTCCGGCGACCGGTTCGAGGAGCAGCATCAGGATTTCGTCGTAGGCGGCCTCGGAACCGGCCGCCGGCCCGGTCCGGCGCTCGTCGCGGTAGCGCAGCGCAGTCTCATAGCGATGGTGGCCATCCGCAATGGTGATCGGACTGGCCCCGATTCGCTCGCATAGCTGGGCCAGGGCGCCTGCCTCGCCGGCTCCTGCGGCCCCCTCCGCCGGATCGCCCTGCGACGTCACGGCCAGCATCCACAGCCGATGGCGAACTCCTTCGTCATCGACAAGGTCGATCGTCGGGGGGTCCTCGGCAACGGCTTCGAGCCGCTTCGCGACGAGCCCGGTCGGCTCGTCGTACAGCCCGACGACCGGGCTGGTGTTGACGCCGGTGGCGCGGAGCAGGCGATACCGATCCTCCCTGGGCGCGGCCAGCGTTCGCTCGTGGGGGCGAATGCCGGATTCCGGCCCGAAGCTCTCGAGCGCCACCCGGGCAAACAACCCGCGGCGCGTCAGCTGTTCGTCGCCGCCGGGTACCCGGAATGTCTGCTCATAGGCGTAGAGCGCCGGCCGCGGATCCCGGCGGAGGGTGCCATCGGATCGCCACGCCGACAGCAGGCGGGAGGCGCGCCGGTACCGATCGTCCGGCTCGTCGCCGGGCTCCTCGAGCGGGAGGTCGAGACGGATCACGTTCCGCGGGTCTCGTGCGAGCAGGGCCCGATGACGGTCCGGGTCGACGACGTCGTACGGCGGCGCGACGACCGCGGCCAGGTCGTCGACCGCCTCGGCCGAGTAGCGGAGCGCGCGGAACGGACGGACAACGGGCACGTGGACCTCAGCGAGTGACCCGATCGGGCCGGCGGCGACCTGGCGATACGTGGCAGGTGGACTCCGGCGCCCGTGGGCGGGAACACCGCAACGAGGGTCGGCCAGGGTACGGAGCCATCGTACGATAGCCATCCCGGGAGCGGGGCCTGGGGTCGGCGACTGATGCGCAACTTCTGGCGGTCGTCCGGCGTCGTTGCAGGGATCGATCGCGCCTCGCTCCGGGAGGGTCTGTGTCCGGCGTTCTGCGTCCCGTTCGCGCGCTGCTTGCCGGTTTGCTCGTCGTCGCGCCGCTGTTGCTCGGGCCGCTGGCAGCGTCGGCCGCCGCGGCCGACGGGCTCCAGATGTCGGCCCGGGTGCTGCTCCAGGGCCACGTCCGGGTCGGTTCCTGGATGGCCGTCGAGGTGCAGCTGACCAACGACGGCCCGCCGATCGTCGGTGAGATCCGGATCGACACGCTGCAGGCCGGAGCGCGGTACTCGATGGCAGTCGACCTGCCGACGAACTCGCGGAAGACGTACGTCATCCACGCCCAGCCGCCGGCATTCGGCAGCAAGCTCAACCTGAGTCTGGTGGTCGATCGGACGGCGATCCAGACCGTGGCCGTCCCCTACCAGGTCCACAACGCTGACCAGATGGTCATTGGCGTCGTCGCCGAGCGCCCGCAGGGCATCACCGCGCGGCTGCGG
>DASQFM010000226.1:0-8464 GCA_035633135.1 Candidatus Eiseniibacteriota bacterium | reverse complement strand
CAAGCCGTTCTTCGGCGGCCTCGTCGAATTCATCACCGCATCGCCAGTGGTGGCGATGGCTCTCGAGGGCCCCAACGCCATCGCCGTCGTCCGGGCGATGGTCGGTGCGACGCGGCCGCACGAGGCCGCGGCCGGCACGATCCGCGGCGACCTGGCCCTCGAGACCGCCCAGAACCTGGTGCACGCCTCCGACGGCCCGGAGACGGCCGCCGCCGAGCTGGAGCTGTGGTTCCGTCCCGGCGAGCTCCTCGAGTACGACCGCGACATCGATCGCTGGGCCCTCGCACCCGAGGACTGATCCGTTCGATTCTCCGCGCTAGGCTGGGCCGACCCCGGTGGCGGCGATGACGAAACCGATCGCCGCCAACGCGATCGTGATCGTGGCGACGATCGGCGCCCGATTGGCATCGACCAGCGCCGGCACATCCTGGACGACCAGCACCACCGAGCGGCTCGACCAGCCGGTCGGTCGCGATCCGACCCAGCGTGGGGAAGGCGAGGGCGCATTGGCGACCAATCCGCCCATGTTGCGGAATCCGACCGCCAGGAGCCGCCCGTAGTAGAGGATCGAGCTGAACGAGGCGAGCAGGACGAGCCCGCCCAGCCCACCCGGCACCGCCTCGAACGCCAGGCTGGCTCGGGCGTCGAACGCGGCCATCCCCGGCAGGCCGACGGCGGCGAAGGTGATCGCGACGAGCGCGACGGCCAGCGCTGGTGACCGCCGGGCCCAGCCACGGAGATCCGGCAGGCGGTGCGCGCCGAACGTCCAACGCGTCGCGGCGACCCAGCCGGCGAGCGCGGTCTTGACGGCCGCCGACGCGATCAGCCAGTTCCGGGCCGCCTCCGTCGACTCCGGGCGCAGGGAGGCGAACGCGAGCAGCGCGATCCCGGCGTCCTGGACGATCGAGTAGCCCAGGACGTGCTCGATGTCCTCGTGCAGGATCGCGGCCAGACCGCCGAACGCGATGCTCGCGACGGCGGCGAGCGCGATCAAGCCATGCTCCAGCCACGCGGTCGCCGTCGGTGAGCCGATCGCAACCTGGCCCCAGCCGAGCGCCACCAGGGCGAACGCCGCCGTCGGCCACGACAGCGCCGCGGGCACGGCGAGGGATGACACACCCTCCATGAACCGCGCCGCCCAGAGATGGGCGGGGATGAGGCCGGCCCGCACGATGACCGCGGCGGCCACGGCAAGCAGCGCGAGGCCGAGCGCGATCGCCCGATCCGGGTCTTCGGTCGTCAGCGGCTCGCCCGATCCCAGCGGACCGACGGGCGAGGATCCCCAGGCCACCACCACGATCGCGACGACGGTCGCGGCGATCACCGCGCCGGCCGCGCGGCGCAGCGTTGTCAGCCGCTCCGGCTCGCTCTCGCGGCCGACCCAGGCCGAGACACCCGGAAACAGGACCGCCGGCACGCTGCCCGCCGCGAAGGCGGCGAATGCGGTCCCAGGATCGGGGACGCCAAGGCCCAGCACCACGGCCCCGAGGCCGACGAGCGCGGGGCCGGCGATGACGGCCCTACCGCCGATCGCCAGCTCCAGGATCGCCAACAGCAGGAGGCTGCCCGACCAGACGGTGGCGACGAGCCGCAGCATGGCCGACGGGGCGACGGCCATCCCGGCAACCTCGGTCGTGTCGGCCGGATCGATCCCGATCGCGAGGACGGCGACCAACGCGGTCGCGCCGAGGCCGATCAGCTGGGCCGCCATCGGGCTCGAGCGTCGGACGAGGAGCACGATCAAGCCGGCCCCAACCGCGACCAGGGCGATGACGAGGACGATCATCCGCCGGGCCGGGCGTCGTGGTCGGCGGCTGGGTGCTCGACCCCAGGGCTGGCGAAGCCGATCGACGCGCAGGCGATGACGAGCCCGGCGAAGACGAGCTGCTCGAGGTCGGCAGGCGAACCGGCCAGGGCGATTCGCAGCCCGATCGCGCCGTGGACGATCAGGACTAGCCCGATCGCCCCGCGGATCGCAGATCGGCCGAACATCGCCGGAGCGAGACCGAGGACCAGGCTGGCCGTCGCGGCGGCCGCGATCGGCGATGCGGCAGTGAGGCTCACGGTCACCTCCGTCGGGCCGGCACCGACGACGCTGAAGCCGCCGCCGGTGATGTTCGCGGCGATCCCGAGGCCGGCGAACGCAGCGCCGGCCGCGATGAGGGCCTCGGCCGGCCAGCCGAGCGGTGAGCCGGCATCGCCGTCCAGCGGCCCTCGGCTGCCGCGCCGGCCGCCGGCCGCGGCTTCGTCGTGGGTCGCGACGACGACCGTCCACAGCAATGCGACGGCCAGCAGAGCGCCGACGATCCGGATGGCGAGGATCAGCGGGCTCGAGAGTGGATCGACGAGCAGCGCCGAGCCGACCGCCACCACGGCCACCCCGATCAGCGCCAGTCGCAGGTCTCGGGCCGCGATCGAGACGACGGCGCCGGCCGCGACCGCCACGGCGATCACCGCCAGGGCGACGGTCACGGGTTCGCGCTCAGCTCCGGATGGGCCGGCGTCGGCAGGATCCCGAACGTGTCGATGGGCCAGTAGCGGAGCCACGCCCGGCCGGTGACGTGCCGCAGCTCGATCGGCCCGAAGCTCCGGGAGTCGGCGGAATCACCGCGATGATCGCCCATGACGAAGAGCTCGCCGTCGGGGACCAGCCAGGACGCGGCGCCGCCAGGAGCGGGATCGGTCGGCTGCGGATCGCCGGAGCCGGTGCCGAAGATGTACGGCTCGGTGAGCGCGACGTCATTCACGTACACGTGCCCGTCGCGCAGGTCCACCTGGTCGCCCGGCAGGCCGATGATCCGCTTGATGAACGGCACCCCACTCCCGGACGACCACGTCTCGGGCGGGTCGAAGACCACGATGTCGCCATAGCCGTAGGCCGCCCAGCGAGGGCTGAGCTTGTCGACCAGGACGTACTGGTCCGGCATCAAGGTCGTTTCCATGGAGCCCTGCTGGACCTTGTACGGCTGCGCCACGAAGGTCTGGATCCCGAGGAAGATCACGACCGTGAGGACCAGGGTCTCGACGACTTCGAACAGGCAACCGAGGGCAGGTCGTTGACTCACAGGGACGGGAGTATAGGGGCGCGGCCTGTGCTAGACTCCGCCGCGGCCTGACCGGGCCAGATCGGCGTCTGCCGCCCTCACCGCGGCGGCGCTCTTCGCACCCGTTGCCCACCATCCCCGGACCCCGCCAGCGAGGCGAACTGCGCCCCGGCACCCGGGACCGACTTGACATCCTGGAGGACCCGCCGCCCCGATGGACGCCAGCCAGCTCCAGCTCATCATCCTGCCGGCCGGCGTGATTGCCGTGCTGTTCGCCATCTACCTCGCCCGAGACGTCCTGTCGCGTGACACCGGGACGGCCGCGATGCAGGACGTGGCGGGCACGATCTTCGAAGGCGCCGTCGCCTTCATCCGGCGCCAGTACACGACGATCGGGATCCTCGCCGTCGTGGGCGCGGTCGTGATCGCCGCGGTCATCAGCGTGTTCGAGACCAGGGACGTGGCCGACACGAGCGTCTTCGGCCTCGATCTGGGCTGGCGCACCGGCCTCGCCTTCCTTGTCGGTGCCGCCTGCTCGATGGCGTCCGGAATTATCGGCATGTTCATCAGCGTCAAGTCCAACGTCCGGACCGCCGCGGCGGCGCGGCGCAGCCTCGTCGAGGCGGTCCAGGTCGCGATGCGTGGCGGCGCCGTCTCGGGCTTCCTCGTCGTCGCCCTGTCCCTGCTCGGCGTCTACGGCATCTTCAGCCTGTTCGGCGGCCTCGCCGGTGGCCAGGCAACCCACGACGCCCCGTTCCTGATCGTCGGGTTCGGCTTCGGCGCCTCGTTTGTCGCCCTCTTCGCCCAGCTCGGCGGCGGCATCTATACGAAGGCCGCGGACGTCGGCTCGGACCTCGTCGGCAAGGTCGAGGTCGGCATCCCCGAGGACGACCCCCGCAATGCCGCGGTGATCGCCGATCTCGTCGGCGACAACGTGGGCGACTGCGCCGGCCGTGGCGCCGACCTGTTCGAATCGACCGCCGCCGAGAACATCGGGGCCATGATCCTGGGCGTCGGTGTCTACGCCATCGCGCTGGCGGCCGGCTGGCCGCATCCCGAGGCCTGGATCTTCTTCCCGCTCGTCGTCCGGGCGTTCGGCCTGCTGTCGACGATCATCGCGATCTTCTTCGTCCGCGGTCGCGAGGACGAGAACCCGATGAACATGCTGAACCGCGGCTACTGGGTCACCACGATCCTTTCCGCAGGCGCACTGCTGCTGTGCACCAACGTGATGATGCAGACGCTCGGCGGCACGCCGTCCGGCGTGCCCGCCTGGATCTTCTTCTTCGGTGCCGGCGTCGTGGGCCTGGCCACCAGCGTGGCCTTCGTCTACATCACCCAGTACTACACGGCCGGCACGTTCCGGCCCGTTCGCGAGATCGCCGAGGCCTCCAAGACGGGCCCGGCCACGAACATCATCTCCGGCGTCGCGGTCGGCTTCGAGACCACGTTCGTGACAGCGATCACGATCGGCCTCGCCCTGTTCGCCAGCCACTGGTTCGGGTCCCAGGCGAACATCGTCAACGCGGACGGCAAGGACGTCGGTGGGATCTTCGGAACCGCGGTCGCGACGATGGGCATGCTCATGACGACGGCCTACATCCTGGCGATGGACACCTTCGGCCCCATCACCGACAACGCCGGCGGCATTGCCGAGTTCAGCCGCGCCGAGGCCGGCGCCCGCGAGATCACCGACCGCCTCGACGCCGTCGGCAACACGACCAAGGCGCTCACGAAGGGCTACGCGATCGCGTCGGCCTCGCTGGCGGCCTTCCTGCTGTTCAGCGCCTACATCGACAAGGTGAACCTGATCCAGACGAACCGTGGCGGGGAGCTGCTCACGTCGGTCAACCTCGCCAACGTGAACGTCTTCATCGCCGCCCTGATCGGCGCGATGCTGGTCTACTTCTTCAGCTCGCTGGCCATCCGGGCGGTCGGCACGACGGCCCAGGCGATCATCGTCGAGGTCCGCCGCCAGTTCCGCGAGATGCCCGGGATCATGGATTACACCCAGCGCCCGGACTATGCGCGGGTCGTCGACATCACCACGCGGGCCGCCCTGCGGGAGATGATCCTGCCGGGTGTCGTCGCCGTGGCGACCCCGATCATCGTGGGCCTGCTGCTCGGCGCCGAGGCGGTGGCAGGGATGCTGATGGTCGGCACGATCGCCGGCGTCCTGCTCGCGACTGTCCTCAACAACGGCGGCGGGGCGTGGGACAACGCCAAGAAGTACATCGAGTCGGGCCACCTGCTGGACGCGAACGGCGCAGTGCTCGGCAAGAAGACGCCGGCCCACGCCGCGGCCGTGGTCGGCGATACCGTCGGCGATCCGTTCAAGGACACCGCCGGCCCATCCCTCCATGTCCTGGTGAAACTCCTCGCCACCATTACGCTCGTTCTCGCCCCGCTGTTCATTCGCTAGGAGCCGGTCCCGCCTGGGCCCGCGGAGGTCCGTTTGGACATCGTCGTGCAGGCCCTGGTCATGGGTGTCGTGCAGGGGCTGACCGAGTTCCTGCCGGTCTCCAGCTCGGGGCACCTGATCGTGGTGCCGTACCTGCTGGGCTGGGACGACCCGTTCATCGAAAGCCTCGCCTTCAGCGTGATGCTGCACATGGGCACGTTGCTGGCGTTGCTCATCTATTTCCGGGCCGATTGGCTGCGGCTGATCCCGGCCGGCCTCGCGGCGCTGCGAGACCGATCCTTCCGCGGCGATCCGGACCGGCGTCTGGCCTGGCTGCTGGCCGTCTCGACGGTCCCGGCGATCATCGCCGGGGTCCTGCTCAATGAGCCGATCGAGACGCAATTCCGCGAGCCGCGCCTGGTCGCGCTGACGCTCGCCATCGGCGGCGCGATCCTGTGGGTCGCCGACCGAACCAGCTCGCGCTCGAAGGACGTCGACGGGGTCACGTTCGGCGGCGCGCTCGGGATCGGCGCGGCCCAGGCACTCGCCCTCGTACCCGGCATCAGCCGGTCCGGCATCTCGATCTCGGCCGGCCTGTTCCTCGGCCTCAACCGGGAAGCGGCGGCCCGGTTCAGCTTCCTGATGGCGACGCCGGTCACCGCGGGCGCCGGCCTGTGGGAGCTCCGCAAGGTCCTGGCCGGCGAGGCCGGCGTCGATATCGCGCTCCTGCCCCTCGCCGTCGGGATGCTCGGCGCCCTCCTCGCCGGGATCGCCGCCATCTCGATCCTGCTGCGCTACCTGCGCTCGCACCCCACGACCATCTTCGTCGCCTATCGGCTCGTCCTGGCCGCGGTCGTGGTGGTCGCCTGGCTCGGGCTCTGGGATCGCTGACTGCCGCGATGGAGGTCATGAAGCAGGCCCGCCACCGGGCGATCCGCGACCTCGTCGAGCAGCGTCCGATCAAGACCCAGCAGGAGCTCGCGGCGGCGTTGCGCGAGCGCGGCTTCCGCGCCAGCCAGGCGACGATCAGTCGCGATGTCGCCGAGCTGGAGCTGGCCAAGGGCGATCGCGACGGCCGGCCGGCCTACGTCCTCCCGCCGCGCCTGATCGAGGCCGAGGTCTCCGGCGAGGATCGGCTCCGGCGGCTCTTCGCCGACATGCCGGTCGAGCTTCGCGAGGCCGGCCTGCTGCTCATCGTCCGAACCCTGCCGGGTTCGGCGCACCCCATCGCCGCCGCGCTCGACCGCGCCCGCTGGCCGGAGGTCCGGGGCTCGATCGCAGGCGACGACACGGTCTTCATCGCCTTCGCCGACCGCAGCTCCCTGCTCGCGGTGAAGCGCCGGCTGCTGCACCTCTCGGGCCGCGACTGACTGAGCCGCAGCGCCCCGAAGTTCCATCCTTTCGTAACTGGCGTCGCA
This sequence comes from Candidatus Eiseniibacteriota bacterium, assembly GCA_035633135.1. GTDB lineage: Bacteria > Chloroflexota > Limnocylindria > Limnocylindrales > CSP1-4 > UBA5189. Next base: position 1,601 of record DASQFM010000226.1, on the reverse strand, counting down.
GTCGCGGAGGTCGCGTCCTTTGTCACCCCGGTATACCGTGCGAGGTTCAGGAACGTCCGCTCCTGCCCACGCGGACTGCTCCAATTCGAACAGGAGGCCGTTCATGGAACGACGACATGCTCGGAAGCTGGCCGCCCTCGTTGCAGCCGCGATCCTGCTCCTCGGAGTAGCAGTAAGTCCGGCGTTCGCGGTTTCGGGTTTCGGCGAGCGACCCGGCCATGGCTACGGCGATTCAAGAAACGAACACTCCGATGGCCCGCCCCCAATGACGGGTGAAGACGACTGGCCCGGCTGGGGGTATGGCGACTCGGTCCACGGTCACGAAGACGGCCCGCCCGGACAGAACCTCGAAGATTAGCTCGCGGCCGCGCAGAGGAGCCGCCCTCCCGAGGGCGGTTCCTCTGTTCCCATCTCCCATGCCGGAGGGCCTTTTGACACCCCTCCGGGGGCGCGTTACGCTACGCGGCCGGTTCGGACTCCAGCCCGCGGACGACCCGCAGGATGGCTGGGGTTCTTCATTTATCGGGGGCCACCCGGACGTGAACAACAAGCCCACCTACATCAGCAGGGACGGTCTCGAGAAGCTCCGCAAGGAGCTCGAGGAGATGGTTTCGCGGCGCCGTCCGGAGATCGCCCAGCGGATTCATGACGCCAAGGAGCACGGCGATCTGACCGAGAACGCCGAGTACGAGGACGCTAAGAACGAGCAGGCGTTCGTCGAGGGCCGGATCCAGACGCTCGAGGCGCTGATCAAGAACGCCACGCTGATCGACGAGCACCACACCAGGGACCACGTCCAGATCGGTTCGACGGTCAAGGTGAACGGTCCGGACGGATCGCAGTCTTTCATGATCGTGGGCTCGACCGAGGCCCGGCCCAAGGAAGGCCGAATTTCCAACGAGAGCCCCGTCGGCCGGGCGCTCCTCGGCCGGCGCAAGGGCGAGGTCGTCAACGTCCAGGTCCCCGCCGGCGACATCGCCTACACGATCGTCTCGATCTCCTAGCCACCTCGGGCAGACAGCGTCGGGCGACGGTCGACGACATTGTGACCGGCTTTGGGGGTGCTAGGCTCGGCGCGTGCTCCGGGCCCGTTCGAGGTCCGAGGGAGGGCACTCGGAGGGAGGCCATCGCATGAGTGCCCTTGTCAGATCCACGCTCGCATCGGTTGCCGTGCTCGTCCTTGCCACGTCGGTAGCGTTCGCCGGGGGAGCCAGCGGCGGCGGCGGCGGCCACGGGAACAAGTACGGGAATGACCACAAGAACAGGACCAACAATTGCACCGACCAGTACGTTTTCGTCTATGCGCCGGATTACTACGCGACGGCCTATGACCTGAACGGCAACGAGTATGTCTGCGCCAAGGAGCTGAACAGCGGCTTCTTCTTCACCGACGACATCAGCGGGCGGGACGACTGATCCAACCCCGTTCTGTTCCGTTCTCATCTAGGGTAATCGCGAGGCCCGCGGCAGCCTCCGGGGGTTTCGCATTTGTCGGAAGGGGCATCGACGCGCGCGCACCGTCGCCGGCAACGAGGCGAAGCTGATGGAATGGGCGGACGAGCTGGCGGCGCGAGTGTCCGGACCCCAGGTCGTCAACGACT
>DASQFM010000225.1:0-5747 GCA_035633135.1 Candidatus Eiseniibacteriota bacterium | reverse complement strand
GGCCTGCTCCTCAACGCGCTCCTCCCGATCCGGCTGCCCTGGCTGTAGGCGAACTGGCCAACGTGGCGACAGGAGCTCAGTCCGGGCGGCCGCGCCGATGGGCGAGGTACTCGAGTAGGTCGAGCTTCGTGACGACCCCGGCGGGGCGATCGCCGCGGACCGCGAGCAGCCCCACAGCACCGTCCGAAAGCATCGCGAACGCCTCGTCCAGCGAGGCATCCACTCCGATCGTCGGGAGCGGCCTGTCCATGACCTCGCCGACGGTCCGGCCCACGATCTCCGGGTTTCGATAGGCCCGGTCGAGGAGGCTCTTCTCGCTGACGGAGCCGACAATCCCCGTCAGCGTGTCGCCGTCGGGCTGCTCGGACACCGGCAGCTGGCTGATGCCGTACAGCTGCAGCAGATCGATCGCCGCGCCGACGCGGTCGGTCGTGCGGGCCAGGACGACATCGGGGATCTCCTGGTCGTTCTGGCGCGCGCGGAGCAGCTCGGCAACCCGGATCACCGCCCCTGTCGTGGACAGCAGGCCGTTGGCACGCATCCATTCGTCGTTGTAGAGCTTCGAAAGGTAGTTCCGCCCGCCGTCCGGCAGGATCACCACGATCACCGCGTCCTTCGCAGTGGTTGGCTCGTCTCGCATCACCCGGGCGGCCTCATCGAGCGCGGCGAGGACCGCGGTGCCGCATGACTCGCCGGCCAGGATGCCTTCCTCCCGGGTGATGCGGCGGGCCATCGCGAAGGCATCCGCGTCGGAGACCCGGACCCAGCGATCGACCACCGCGGGATCGTGGGTGCCCGGCATGAAGTCCTCGCCGATACCCTCGGTCAGGTATGGCCGGGCCACGTCGCCGGAGAGCACGCTGCCTTCCGGATCGGCGCCGATCACCTGGATGGCCCGGTTCTTCGACTTGAGGTAGTGGCCGATCCCGGACACGGTCCCGCCAGTTCCCACGGACGCGACGAGGTGGGTGATTCGACCGTCGGTCTGGTCCCAGATCTCGGGGCCGGTCGTCCGTTCGTGGGCCGCCGGGTTCTCCATGTTCCAGTACTGGTCCGGCTTGAAGGCACCGGGGATGTCCCGGGCCAGCCGGGCGGCTACTGAGTAGTAGCTCTCGGGCGATTCCGGCACCACGTTGGTGGGGCAGAGGACGACCTCGGCGCCGTAGGCTCGGAGGAGGGCCTGCTTCTCGGGCGATTGCTTGTCGGCCATCACGAAGATGCAGCGGTAGCCCTTCAGGGCTGCCGCGATCGCGAGGCCGTGGCCGGTGTTGCCCGAGGTCGGCTCGATGATCGTGCCGCCGGGCTTCAGCAGGCCCGCTCGCTCGGCGGCCTCGATCATCGGCAAGCCGATTCGGTCCTTGACCGAGCCGCCGGGATTCAGCGCTTCGAGCTTGGCCAGGATAAGCGGCTGGGCCTCTACCGGGCCGAGGTTGCGGGTGACCCGGGTGAGCCGGACGAGCGGCGTGTCGCCGATCAGGTCGAGGATCGACTCGGCATAGTCCATGGCGGCCGAAGTATGAGTCGTGCCGCGACACGCCGCCCGATGGTTCCCCGGCCCGGAACGCCGGCCGTCGGGCGCAGCTACTCGACGGCGATCGTCCCGTTCATGTTCGCGTGCGGCTGGCAGAAGAACCAGTATTTCCCCGGCGCAAGTGCCGGGATGTCGTAGGCGTTGAGGACAGGCCCGGCCACGATCTCGCCTTCGTAGACGAGCTTCGCGACACGGGCTTCCGCGGCGGTGCCGCCCGTACCGATCGCCACGCCGTGGGGAAAGTCCTTGTCCTGATTGTCGAGAAGGATCCGGAACGGCGCCCCGGCCGGCACCTCCAGCTCCTTCTTCGAGAACTCCTGGCCCTTCGCGACGAGGTCGATGACGAGCCCGTCGAAGGACGGGATCGGCGGTGCAGTGGGGGATTGCGCCGACGTCGGGCTGACACCGGAGCTCCCGCAGGCTGCCAGGACGACGGCGAGGCACGCCGTGATCGCCACGACAGGAGAAGATCGAACGAGGCGCATGGCTACTCCCTCCCCGGAAGTGCGAGCCTGCGTCGCTGCCGCCTTATCGCCCGCCGGACATATGTGCGCGCGCTCGGTACGACGCGAGGCGTGACCCGCGCTCGGCGCGGGTCCCCACGTCAGCCTATGCGTGAGGATAGCCACCGTAAGCAAGGTCAATCATCAGATGAGTCCCGACGCTCGAGCGGGCCCGGCCCCAGCAGCAGCCACGTCAGGCGCCGGCGGAGCCACCGTCGATGGCCGGGCGGGTCGACGGTGAACGCGTACAGCTCCTCGACGACCGGGCCTAGCCTCGCCGCGAGCGCATCGCTCGCGAGCCGGGCAAGGGCAAGCTCAGCGCGGCTGTCGGGCGGCGGCAGCGGCTCGATCCACGCATCGCCGAGGAGCTCGACCATCGTCACGGCCGGCAGGATGCGGGACGCCAGGCGGCGGCCGACATAGAGCTCCTCGGTGCCCGCCATCGCAACGGGCACGATCCGCGCGCCGGTCCGGAGCGCGATCAGCGCGGCGCCCGGCCGGAATGCGCCGATCCGGCCGGGTGGGCCGTTGACCGAGCCCTCCGGCATCTGGATGAAGACCGCCCCGGCGTCGAGAACGGCCCGAGCCGAGCGAACGTGGGCGTCAATACCGAGCCCGCCGCGCCACACGGGCAGGAGGCCGCCGAGCCGGCGGATGAGGGCCTCGCGCCAGCGCGAGGTGAAGGTCGAGGGCCCGCTGCCCAGGAACCAGCAGCGGGGCGCCGATGGGAGCGCGTGCATCACCACGAACGGGTCGATCCAGCCGCGGTGCGCCGCGGCGACGATTAAGTAGCCACCCTTTGGGAGGTGCTCCCGGCCGGAAGTCTCGATCCGGAAGCGAAAGACGCCGAAGAGCAGCGCGCGGGCAACGAAGCGAACGATCCGATACAGGAGTGACGCGCGGGCGTCGGGCGCTCGTCCGAGCCAGTCCAGGCCCTCGCGGCTGCTCCCGCGTGCCGCGGCGAGCGCTTCCGGGCGGATCCGCGCTCGCGGCCGGCGGGCTGGGACCCGCTGTTCCGGCTCGGCGGGCGGGCCCACGTTCAGGCGGGCGGCTCCGGCTTCGATTCGGGCTCGGGCCCGGGCTCCGCGGCCGGTTCGCTTGAGGGCCGACGCTCCGGGGCCCTGGTGCGCCGCCGGCGCAGGATCCGACGCCAGAGCGCGGGCTTGGGCGCTGCTGCACGCTCGAGCGCCGGGGTTGCTTTCGGTGCGGGTTCCGGCTCCGACGGGGGTTGCGGAGCTGGCTCGGGTGCGGGTGCAGGTTTCGGGGCCGCGTCGGCCTCGGGTGCCGGTGCGGGCTCCATTGCGGGTTCGGCTGCGGGCTCGGCCGCAGGTTCGGCTTCAGCCGCGGGTTCGGGCTCTACCGCAGGTTCGGGCTCGGGAACGTGGGCTGATTCGGGTTCCGACGCGGGTTCCGCTTCCGCGGAGGCTTTCGGCTCGGGGGCCGCCACTGCCGCCGCCTCGCCCGCGGCCGGCTCGGCTGCTGCCGCCTCCGCGACCGGCACGACAGCCGCCGCGTCCGCGGCCGGCTCGGCTGCTTCCGGCTCCGTGGCCGCCACCAGAGCTGCACCCTCAACGGCGGGCCGCGGTCCTCGATGCCGGTACACCAGCACCGCGAGCGAGGCCACGATGAACAGCGCCGAGAAGACCTGGGCGGTCGGAATGTCTCCCAGCGTCCATCGCCCGATCCGGAGGAACTCGAGTAGGAATCGGACCACGGCGTACCAGATGAAGAAGATCAGCAGCAGGTCGCCCCGGCGAAGCCACCGTGGCCGGCGCCTCGACAGCCAGATCAGCACCACCGCCCCGAGGATCCCCGAGATCGACTCGTACAGGAACAGCGGCTGGAAGTGCGTGGTTTCGAGCGGGTACGTCGAGCACGGATACAGCTCGACCCGGTGGGCGCAGTCGATCGCGATCCCCCAGGGCAGGGTCGTCGGCGGGCCGTACAGCTCCTGGTTGAAGAAGTTGCCCCAACGGCCGATGGCCTGCATCACGAAGAGCGCCGGCGCCACGATGTCGGCCCAGGTCCAGAGATCGAGGTGCCAGCGCCTTGCCAGGAAGATGAACGCGATCGTGCCGGTGATCAGGCCGCCGTAGACGCCCAGCCCGCTGTAGGGCGGGAGCACGATCTTGAGCAGATCGTCCTTGTACAGCGCCCATTGATCGATGACGTGGTACAGCCGGCCGCCGATGAGCGCGGCGACGGCGATGATGATCAAGCCGTTCCCGACGATCGACGGATCCTGGCCGTAATGCCTCGCCTGCCTGACGAGGACGCCATACGCGACGGCAAGCCCGACGGCATACGCAACGCCGTACCAGTAGACCGGCAGCGGGCCGATCTGGATGGCGACCGAGGACGGGATGAAGTCGATCATGGCCGTGGGAGTTTACCCGCGGGGCCGGGCGTCACGAGCCATGGCCTAGACTGCCCGGCGATGTCCTCGATGCACAGGCCGGCCTGATGGCCGAGTTCCAGTGGTGGCTCCTGATCGTCGGCCTGGTCGCCGGCGGCGGCCTCGTGACGCTCGTCTTCATGGACGGTGCCCGGCTCGAGCATGAGATCGACGAGCGCGAGCGACCGGCCGAGGCCGCCTGGATCAGCGAGCGCCTGGCGGAGGAAGGCCGCGACGTCGATCCCTACGCGGCCGAGGCCGTCCTGTGGGCCCATCGGGAATATCTCGGGCTCCCGCCGCCGGATCGGATCGAGGTCGTGGGCGATCCCGATCTGACCGAAGAGCCCGCGCTGACCCCCGAGCCGGCACTGACCCCCGAGCCGGCACTGACCGACGAACGCGTACGGACGGACGATCCAGCCTTGGCCGTCGAGCCGACCGTCCTCTCAGACCGCGACGCCGATGGCGCGTCCGACGAGGAACGTGACGGCGGCGGCCACAGCGCCGATCGCGACCTGGCGGCCACCGGAGAACAGCAGGCCGCGCCCCGTGAGGAGGCTCACGCCGGCGCCCACGGCGAAGAGGCTCACCAGCGATAGCGCGGTCGACACCGCGAAGGCGGGGCCGCCGCCGGTGACGACATACGGCAGGACCGGGATCACCGCGCCGATGGCGAACGCCACGAACGACCCACCCGCGGCATTCACCGCCGACCCAAGCTCATCCGGATCGAGGCCCAGCTCCTCTCGCACCAGTGTGTCGAGCGCGTGCTCCGGATCGCGGAACATCCGCTCCGCGATCACCTTGGCTTCGGCTTCCGTGAAGCCCTTGGATCGATAGACGTCGACGAGCTCGGCCTGCTCCTCCTCGGGCATCGCCTCGAGCTCGGCGCGCTCCAGGGCGATCTGCCGCTCGAAGAGCTCGCGCTGGGACTGCATCGAGACATACTCCCCAGCGGCCATCGAGAACGCCCCGGCGAGCAGCCCGGCGATCCCCGCCAGCAGGACGAAGCTCCGCTCGCCCTCCGACGCGCCGGCGACGCCCATGACCAGGGCGAGATTCGACACGAGGCCGTCCGAGACCCCGAAGATCACCGCCCGCAGCGTTCCGGACCGGCCGGCGCGGTGCCAACGCTCGTGAACGGCGATGTCGCGCGGTCCCCTGGCCCGCCGGACGGCCTCGGCGTGACCGCCGCGACCCGCCGCCACGGCATCGGCGGCAGCGGAGCTGATGTCGTCCCGGGCGCGGGCGTCCATCCGATCCGTCCGACCTGCAGCTCCGCCGCCGTTCCCGTCGCCGCTCATTCGCTTCCAGATCT
>DASQFM010000224.1:0-5285 GCA_035633135.1 Candidatus Eiseniibacteriota bacterium | reverse complement strand
TCACGATCGTCTGGATCATCGTCGCCTTCGCCGTGTTGCTGCCCGCCATGGCCGAACTGGATCCGTCGATCTTCGCCATCGACCGGACAACGGGCCTACCGCTGGCCACCAACGAGCAGATGAGCGCGGCCTTGGCGCCCATGTTCGGCCGGCTCTTCGCGGCGTACGGGGCCATGGCTCTCCTGCTTGCGGCCTACAACATCGTGCTGTGGGCCTGGGCGGGCGGGACGCTCGGCCAGCGAGCTCTCGGCATGCAGGTTCGGCGCGAGTCGGACGGCGGCCGCATCGGGTTCTGGCGCGCCTGCCTGCGCTTCATCGGCTATCTCGTGGCCTGGATCCCGTTCGGCATCGGCCTGTTGTGGGTCGGCCTCGACCCGCGAAAGCAGGGCTGGCACGACAAGATCGCCGGGACGTTCGTCATCCGGCGGGCGTGATCGTGCCGGGAGGTGGCATCCCGGGATGGGCACCCGTCGACGAACGGACGGTCAGCGGCGACCCGGCATATCGGCCGATCGGGGTCGTGCTGCGCGAGGCAGCGCTCCTCTACCGGCTTCAACTGCGCGAGATCCTTCTCGCGAGTGCGGCAGTCGAGATCCCGCTGACCCTGCTCGTCGCGCCCTACCTCGCATATTCGTGGCAGGCGCTGGCCGAACTTTGGCGCGGGTTCCCGAGCTTCGAGGCGCCGGCGGCCTACGCCCGGTATGCCGACCCAGCGTTTGGTGCAGTCGGGGGGCTGGCAGTCGTCACGCCAATCGTCGCATTCGTGCTGGTGACGGCGGTCGTGACCGGCATCGTGCGGGAAGCGGCGCCTCCTCCCGATCGGTGGAAAGCGGTGCTTCGTTACGGCCCCAGGTTGGCCGTCCTCTGTGCGCTGATCCTCGGCCTGGGGGCGCTGCTGGGCTTCGGGTCGGCCCAGCTCCTGTCCCGCTACATGGCTCAGGCCACCGCGATCCGGAACCCGGGACTGGTCGCGGAGCTGTTCGGCTTGGAGCTCCTCTTCTTCGCGGCGGTCGTCGTCGGCGCCTACGCGGTTGTTCGGAGCGCCGTCGCCGTCCCGGCACTGGTGGCCGAGGGCCTGGGTCTTCGCCAGGCGCTCGGCCGGAGCCTGCAGCTCACCCGCCGGCGAACGATGCGGACCGCGCTGTTCCTCACGGTCGGCGCATTCGCCCTTGGCCTTGGGAACGTCATCGTGAGCATCGTGACGTTCGCGGTGGTTCTTACGGCCGGCAGCCCGGATCCGTCGGCGGTCGTGGTGCCAATCGCTGGCTTCTACCTCATGACACGGATCGTGCTCGCGCCGACCCTGCCGATCATCGCCGCCATCCTCTACCGCGACTTTCGCGCTGCTGGTCCGATGCTGACCCCGACCCAGTCCGCTTAGTGAACTTCACTTAGGGCGAGGACGCTCAGCCGGCGACCGTCCGATTCAGTCGAACGAGGCGATCGCTGAGCGAAGGAGGGCGATGAACCGCTCGCGGTCGATGTCGGTTCCGACTTCGGCATTTGGCTCGCGATCGGTCACGTGGCGGAGGTCGACGACGGTGCGGCCACGGGTGTACTCACCGGTGAGCTCGACGACGACGTTGGCGAGGACCGTGGTCACGAGCCCGGGGTGGGCGAGGTGGGCGACCGCCACCGCATCGTGGATCGGGCTGCCGTTCCAGCCGTAGACGCGGCGGTGGAAGCCTTCGAAGAAGCCGAGGAGCGCCGCGATCGTCTTCGAGGCGACGCCGCCCGCGGCCGCCATCGCCTGCCGCTCCTCGTCCCACAGGATCGCCTTGTGGGTGACGTCGAGGCCAATCATGGTGATCGGGACGCCGGACCGAAAGACGAGGTCAGCGGCCTCCGGGTCGACCCACATGTTGAACTCGGCCGACGGCGTCGAGTTGCCCTCGCCGTACGCGCCGCCCATCAGGCAGATGTGCGCGATCCGCGAGGTCAGGTCAGGGCGTTCGCGAAGGAGCAGGCCGATGTTGGTCAAGGGACCCGTCGGGACAAGCGTCAGCGGCTGGTCGGCGAGCTCCAACTGGCGGCCGATGAACGCGACCGCGTCCTCGGCCAGCGGCTCGCTGAGGGCCGCCGGCAGTTCGGCGCCTTCGAGGCCGCTCTCGCCGTGCACCGACGGCGCGGTCCTTAGCGGCCCGACGAGGGGATGGCTGGCGCCGACGGCCACCGGCACATCCGGCCGGTTCGCCAGGGCCAGCACGCGGAGCGCGTTCTCGGTGGAGTGCTCGAGGGTCGCGTTGCCGCCGACCGTCGTGATGCCGACGACTTCGAGCTGTGGGGAGGCAAGGGCGAGCAGGATCGCGACGGCGTCGTCATGGCCGGTATCGCAGTCGAGGATGATCCGGATGGCCACGGGCTCAGGATAGGCGGGCAGACAGTCGCTCTGCGGCGGTCGCGACGAGCTGGCGCAGGTCCTCCGCGGCCCGCCGCGCGGTCGCGGCGTCGATGCGCTCGAACGCGACCGTGCTCCCGGGTCGCAGCTGGCCCAGCAGCCAGAGATCAGCGGCGCACACCACCGCGATGACGGGGTAACCCCCGGTCGTCCCCCCATCCGGCATGAGCACGATCGGCTGGCCCGAGGGCGTCAGCTGGATCGCGCCGGGCAGGACTCCCTGGCTCGGGTCATCGGCGAGCAGGGTGAGGCTCGCGAGGGAGGGTCCGTCGAGGCGAAGGCCGCGCCGATCGCTGTCGTGGCTGACCTCCCATGTCGCGCCCAGGAGATGGGCCAGTGTTTCCGGGATCCCGGCGGTGTCCGCGTCAGTAGCCTGAGGTCCGGAGAGGACACGGACTACGGCATCCTGCGCGGGTAGCCCAAGGTCGGCAGGCCAGGGGACCTCGGCCGAAGCGGCGTTCCCAATGTGAGCCTGTAGCCGGTCGCCGGCGCGCAGCGCTCGGCCCTGCAAGCCGCCGAAAGCGCCAACGAGGGACGTCGACTTCGAGCCGAGGACTTCCGGGACGTCGATCCCGCCAGGGACCGCCAGGTACGCCCGGCAACCGAGATCGGGCTCGACCGCCGCGAAGGCGAGCACCTCGCCGGCGCGCAGGCGATGCGAGGCCCCCGGCGGCAATCTGCGTCCGCCGCGCAGCACCTGTCCCCCGAGGTCCGCGCCACCGATGCCGACGGTCACGTCCCGCAGCACGCGCAGCTCCGGTCCAAGCAGCGTGCATTCAATCGCGGCCATGTCCGGCGCGTTGCCCAGCACGAGATTCGCAACGGCGAGACCAACGGGATCGGCGGCGCCGCCGATCGGCACCCCGACGTTTTCGAGGCCCGGCCGGCCGAGATCCTGGATCGTGGAGAGGAGGCCCGGCGAGATGACCTCCAGGACCGCCGTCGCTCCGTCGTCGACCGGCCGGCTCATGCCGGGCGCTCGGGGATGAACCGCACCCGATCGCCCGGCCGGAGGGTGGCCGGCGGCGTTCGCAGCGGGTCCCACAGCGTCATCGATGTCCGCCCGAGGAGGTGCCAACCGCCGGGCGAGTCGACGGGGTAGACGGCGGTGTGGGGTCCGGCGATTGCGACGCTGCCGGCGGGAACGCGCGTCCGCGGTGCCGCGCGTCGCGGGACGAGCAGCGCCGGCGGTAGCGGACCGAGGTAGCCGAACCCGGGCGCGAAGCCGAGGAAGAGCACGCGGAGCGGCGTCGCCGCATGGAGCTCGATGACCTGGGCGGCGGTGAGACCCGTCAGCTCCGCCACCGTCGCCAGATCCGGTCCGTCGCTGCCGCCGTACCGAACCGGGATCTCAAGCGGTGCCGGCTCGGTTGACCACCGCTCGTCGATCTCCGGCGTCGGGAGCCTCGCCAGCCATCCCTGGACGTCTTCGAGCGCCACGTCGACCCCGGGCTCGACCGGATCGACCGGCAGGAGCACGCTCGTTGCGGTGGAAACCGGCGTCCGCCAGCCGGGCCGCCCACCCGATTCGCGCTCGATGGCCGCCGCCAGGGCGTGCGCCCGGGCCGCGGACCGGACGTCTGCGTGGTCCGAGATCGAGATGAGGACGCCGCGATCCCCGAACGCCTCGACCCGAAACGCGAATCCCGCCCGGGCCGCGGGCTCTGCGCCTCCCGACGCCACGTCGTTCGTCAGCCGCTCCCGACGGCCGGCGCCACTGGCGCCACGTCGATCCCCGCCGCGGCCAGGGCAGCGCGCACCGCCCGGGCGTGCTCGACTGCTCCGGGCGTGTCGCCGTGCAGGCAGAGCGTGTCGGCCCGCAGCGGAACGCGGGCCCCATCGATGGCCTCCACGTGCCCATCCCGCGCCATCAGGACCGCGCGCCGGGCGACCTCGGCGCTGTCGACGATCACGGCTGCCGCGAGTCCCCTTGACCGGAGCGAGCCGTCGGCCTCGTAGGCTCGATCCGGGAATGCCTCCGCCGCCACCGAGAGGCCGGCGCTGCGTCCCGCCGTGATGAGCTCCGAGCCGGCGAGCCCGACGAGGACCAGGTCGGCGCCGCACCGCCGCACCGCACGGGCGACTGTGGCCGCGACCCGCCGATCGGCCGCCGCCCGGTTGTACAGCGCACCGTGGGCCTTGACGTGGCGCAGCGGGACGCCGGCGTTACGGCAGAACGCAGCGAGGGCGCCGACCTGGTAGACGATCGCGGCCTCGAGATCTGCCGCGGCCATGTCGAGGTCGCGCCGCCCGAAGCCGATGAGGTCCGGGTAGCCGGGGTGCGCGCCGATCGCCGCGCCCGCCGCCGCCGCCAGACGCACCGTCCGCTCCATCGTCACCGGATCACCGGCGTGGAAGCCGCAGGCAATGTTGACCGAGCTGACCAGTGAGATGAGCTCCTCGTCGTTGCCCATGGGCCAGGGCCCAAGGGACTCACCGACGTCGGCGTTGAGGTCGATGCTGACCGTCATGTCGTCGATCGCCGAGCTCGCTACTCGCGGGCTACTTCGCCAGCGCGTCGAGGCGACCGATGATCCCCGTTTCGAGGCCGAGGATCCGGTGCTCGAGGGCGTCGATGTGCTCCAGGATCTGGCGGTTGCCCTCCAGGAGCTCGAGATTCTGCTTGTCCTCTATGTCCGCCTCGGCGGCGGTGTGCTCGAGTGTCAGGCGATCCCGTATCGCCTGGCGGTTCCCAGCCAGCAGGATCAGCGGTGCCGCGTACGCCGCCTGCGTTGAGAACGCCAGGTTCAGCAGGATGAACGGGAACGGATCGAAGTTGAAGAGCAGGATGATGTTGCCGGTGATCCAGATGATCACGAGCACGGTCTGGATGGCGATGAACGGCCAGCTGCCCAGGAAGCCCGTCACGCGGTCCGCGATCCGCGCG
>DASQFM010000223.1:0-8942 GCA_035633135.1 Candidatus Eiseniibacteriota bacterium | reverse complement strand
TTCCACGGTCTGGCCGCGGGCTCATCGTAGTCCGCGCTGCGTCAGGGAGCGGGACTAGAATCGGCCGACGCTTGGGCTGCCGGACCGCGACCAGGCGCGACTCCCAACTGTCCATGTGAGGTGCTGGCGTGGCGGATCTGGCCGAGATCGGCGTCTTCGGCGGCTCGGGCTTCTACTCCCTGCTCGACGACGTCCGGGAGATCAAGGTCGATACCCCGTACGGGCCGCCCTCGGACAGCTTCTTCCTCGCGTCCGTCGCCGACCGGGGCGTCGCGTTCCTGCCCCGCCATGGCCGTCGCCACACGATCCCGCCTCACCGCATCAACTACCGAGCCAACGTCTGGGCGATGCGCTCACTGGGAGTCAAGGCGGTGATCTCGCCCTGCGCGGCCGGCTCCCTCCAGCTCGACGTCGCGCCGGGCCATTTCGTGGTCTGCGACCAGTTCGTGGACCGCACGACCGGTCGGGCCGACACGTTCTACGACGGTCCGATCGCCACCCATCTGTCGTCCGCGGAAACCTACGACCCGACCCTTCGGCGGCTCGCGATCGAGACCATCCGGGACCACGGCATCACCGTCCACGACGAAGGGACCATGGTCGTCATCCAGGGCCCGCGGTTCTCGACCAAGGCCGAATCGGCGTGGTTCGCGAGCGCGGGCTGGCGGGTGATCGGGATGACGGGCTATCCCGAGGCCTGGCTGTGCCGCGAGCTGGGCATGGCGGTAGTGAACATCTCGCTCATCACCGACTACGACGCCGGGATCCACGAGGGAACCGAGATGGTGGACGCGCAGAGCGTCACCGAGGTCTTCGCGCAGAACGCGGAACGGATCCAGAAGGTTGTTCTTGACCTGATCGGGCGGTTGCCCGCCGACCTCGATGCCCTCGGCGCGCGGGCCGCCCTGGCTCCCACACGCGGCGACGGCCACGTGATCTCGCCGGAGGACGTGCGACTCTTCGAGACGGGACTGTGAAGGCTTGGACCGGCCTGCCGATCGGCGTTGCCTTGGGATCAGTTGGCGCCACAGCGGATTGGTGGCTCGAGAGCGCGCGGCGCCTCGACGAGGTCGGCTACCGCGGCGTTTGGTGCTGGGACCACTTCATGGGCCGCGGTGACCCGACGGTGCCGGTCCTCGAGCAATGGACGATCCTCGCGGCCGCGAGCGGGGTGACGGAGCGGATCGGCCTCGGGACCTTCGTGACCAACGTCATGAACCGCCATCCGGCGGTCGTGGCCCGGATGGCTTCGACGCTGCAGGCCGCGAGCGGCGGGCGCCTCACCCTGGGGATCGGCATCGGTGGCTTCCCCGGCGAGCACGAGGCCTATGGCATTCCGTTCCCGGCGGTGCGGGAGCGGGTTGAGCGGCTCGAAGAAGCCGTCGGCGTTATCCGGGCGCTGTGGACCGGCGGTCCAGTCTCCCGCGAGGGTCGGTACTACCGGCTGCACGAGGCGCACGCCCATCCGCCGCCGGACCCGCCGCCCGCAATCCTGATCGGAGCAGGCTCCCGGGCCGGCGTGCGGCTGGCGGCGCGAATCGGCGACGGCTGGGCGGCCGAGAAGCCCGACTTCGAACGCTTCCTGCCGGCTTACCTCGAGGCGCTCGACGTCGAACGGCGAGATCGCAGCTTGATGCGAATTGCGCTGGGCTTCACCGGTGGCCGCAGTGGCCAGGACGCGCTGACCGCGAGCCCGTGGGTCGCCGCGCCCCGCGACGAATGGGAGCAGTGGCAGGCTGCCGGGGCCGACGAGATCATCGTGACCGCGCGGACACCGGCGGACGTCGACGGCCTGGTCGCGGCAGTCGATCGCTGGTAGGCGGCGTCAGGCGGTGGGGAGCGCCGGCGCCGACTGGTAGGAATCGGGCAGCGGCGTCCCGGTCGCAGGGGACTCGACTTCCACGATGTCGCTGCGCAGCGGCCCGAGGATCCCGAGCAGCTCCTGCTGCTCCGCGTCGGGCACGTTGAACGCGTTCAGCGTCGCGACAAGATCACCGACGAGCGCATCGAACTCGCCCGCAGTCACGCCCATGCCGTCGTGCGTCTCGGCCATGCTGCGGCCGGAGTAGGACCCCGGTCCGCCCGTCGCTGCCGTGACCTGCTCGACGAGCATCGCCTTGATACGGGGGATGTCCGTCCGCGCGAATTTGCCGTTGATGCGACCGTCGCCGGCACAGCGCCCCACGAAGTCGTCAATGACCGCGACGATCGCATCGCCGCCTCCCAGCCGCTCGTACAAGGATTGCTGATCCACCAGAGATCCCCTTTTCTGTGTCGACCCGGCGGGCACGCCTCGCCGCAATCTACACCCGGTCCAAGGCGGCTCCAAGGTCCAGCTGCGCGACAGTCCAGCGTTTCGTGGCACCATCATCGACCCATGAACCAGCCGCGCCTGCCCCTGGCTGCGTCCGCCGCGGGCGCCGGCATCGGAGCCCCAGCCGGAGCTTCCTCCGAAGCTCCTGAGCAGCTCCATCCCTGTGTCCGCTGCGGCCGGCCGGTGGCGATCCACCTGGCCCTGTGCGAGCAATGCAACCCGCTGGAGCTCGCCCAGCCGTCGGCGACGCAGGTCCATGGCATCGCCGCGCTCGGGATCATCACCTTCGTGGCGGTCCTGTTCGTGCTGGGCCGGTTCGCGCTGGCCGGGACCGGACCATTCAGCGGCATCGTCGATGGCGTCGCGCCCGCCGAGGGCGGCCTCGCCGTGACGCTGCTGGTCAGCAACGCGGGCACGAAGCCCGGTGCCACGACCTGCCGGCTGACGCCCGACGGCAGGCCGGTCGGTGGGCCCGGCGAGCTGATCCAGACCCCGGTGATTCCGGCGGGCTCCGATCTCCGCTTCACGGCATCGGTGACCAGGCTCGGCACGACCCCGATCGGGCTCGCGGTCGACTGCCAGTCGCCGTGACGGCGCCCGCTGCGGCGACCACGGGCGAGCACCAGGCCGATCTCGCGTTTGCCCTGGCCATTGCCGCCCGCGCCGGCGAGCTCCAGGTCCAGCGGGCCGGCCAGGTCGGCCAGATCGACTTCAAGTCGGCCAAGGACGTTGTCACCGAGGTCGATCACCTCTCCGAGGCGCTGATCCTCGGCGCGATCCGGTCGGCATTCCCGGGTGACGCGCTCCTCGCCGAGGAGACGGGCGAGCATGCGGCCGTGGCGGGCCACCCCGCGACATCGGGGATCGGCCGGGTCTGGATCGTGGACCCGCTCGATGGGACCATCAACTACGCCAACGGGATCCCGTTCCATTGCGTCTCGGTCGCCCTCGTCGAAGGCGGCCGGCCCGTGGTGGGCGTCATCCACGATCCGGTCCGCGGCGAGTCATTCGCGGCTGCCGCGGACGGCCCGGCGACGCTCGACGGCCGGCCGATCAGCGCCTCGCCGAAGCCGAACCTGTCCGACTTCGTCGTCTCGATGTCCCTGGCGGGCCGCTCGCTGACGACACGCTCGCGCGCCATCCGGAAGGCCATCCGCGTGTCGCGCTCGATGGGCTCTGCCGCCCTCGCCCTCGCATATGTCGCCAACGGCCGCTTCGACGCGTTCATCCAGCAGGGTGGCCTGTCGCTGTGGGACATCGCCGCGGCCGGCCTGATCGCCGAGCGCGGCGGTGCGGTCGTCACGGACCTCGCGGGCGGGTCATGGTTCGACCTGTCCCGGGGACCGAAGACGATCGGCCTGCTCGCCGCCCCGGCGCCCCATCACCCGGAATTGCTACGGCTGATAAAGCCCGGCTGATTCTCCGAGGACAAAGCCCGACCGATTCCAGGATTCAGCTACGCGTCGGCCTGCCAGCGATGGGGCCGCTCGCGCAGGCCGTCGAGGCCCCACTGATCGCAGAAGACCAACCAGGCCTGGCGCGGCACGCCGTCCCAGCGCAGCTCTTCGACGTCCTGCTGCGGGATGGCCACGCCGTCGGCACCGGTGCGGAGGCGGGCCAGCGAGCGATAGAGCTGCGCCTCGTCCCAGTGGTCACGCAGCGTCGCCGCCAGCACCGGTGCGCCGCGGAGGCTCTTCACGTCCCAGGCGCTCGACCGAGGTGGGATGTCCTCCAGGGTCCCGTAGCGCATCAGGACCGCGGCGGCCGACTTCGCGCCCCAGCCGGGCAGGCCCGGAAAGCCATCGGAGCTGTCGCCGACGAGGGCGAGCCAGTCGGGGATCGACGGCGGCGGCACGCCCCACTTGGCCATCACCGCGGTCTCGTCATAGACGATCCGGCGCCGTCGATCGAGCAGCACCACCCGGGCATCGCGGACGAGCTGGGCCATGTCCTTGTCGGGCGTGCAGACGAGGACCTGGCTGATTCGCGGGTCGGCCTCGAAGCGCTCGCATGCGGCCCCGATGGCGTCATCCGCCTCGAACTCGACCATCGGCCAGACGACCATCCCGAGGGCCCGGATCGCATCCTCCGCGATGGGGAACTGAGCAAGCAGCTCCGGCGGCATCCCGGCCGACGACTTGTAGCCGGGGTACAGGTCGTTCCGGAAGGACTCGATGACGTGGTCGGTGGCGCAACCGAGATGCGTCGCACCCTCCTCCCGGACGAGATACAGGAGCTGCTCGACCAGGCCGGAGACGCCGGACAGGTTCACCCCGTCGCGGCCTCGGACCGGTGGCCGGGGGGCGTAATAGGCCCGGAACAGCTCGTAGGTCGCATCGACGAGGTGGAGCTGCATGCCGCGCCGCGCGTCCTCAGCTGCGTCCGACTGCGGCGGAGCCCCGGCGCCCGGCGGCCGAGAGACTGAACTCGCAGCCGGCGGCATGGAGCTGGGCGATCGCCCGCTCTGCGTCCCCTGGGCGGAGATTGACCGCGGCGATCGCGTCCTCCAGGACCTCGGTCCGGAACCCCAGCCGGATCGCGTCGAGTCCGGTCGCGTTGACGCAGTAGTCCGTGGCAAGGCCGGCGATCACGATATTTTCGATACCCCGGACGCGGAGCATCGCCTCCAGCTCCGTCGGCACCTCGGCCCCGGTCACGGGGTCCCGCATCGTGAAGCCGGAGTAGCCGTCCTCGCCGTTCGAGCCCTTGCGGATCCACGGCCCCACGACATCGAGGTCGGGATGGAACGCCGCGCCCCAGGTCCCCTGGACGCAGTGGACCGGCCAGACCCCGCCGTCCTTCTGGAAGTGCGGCGTCGACTCCGGGTGCCAGTCCTGGGTGTACACGACGAAGGCCCCTGACCGGATCGCGGCCCACGCCTCGGCGGTCACCCGCGAAACGATCTCCTCGGCCCCGTCGACGCTCAGAGATCCCGCCGGATCGGCGAAATCGTTCTGCACGTCGATGATCACGAGGGCCGTTCGGCGGTCGTATGTTGGCACCGGCCGAGGGTACCGCGGGATCCGAAGGTGGGTTCCGCGGGACCCGAGGTGGGTAGCGCAGGTCGCCGGCGCGCCCGAATTCGGAGGCCCGCCGTGCTCGCGAGGCGACCATTCCGCAACGGCGCGCAACCGGCGCGGCCACGAGACATGGGCTACGCTTCCGAGCCGTGACATTCGAGGAGGCCGATCTGGCCGGCATCGGCGCGGCCGAGGAGATCGAGATCGAGACGCGATCCGCGGACGGGCAGATCCACCGCACGATCATCTGGGCCGTCGTCCACCACAGAGCGGTGCTGATTCGATCCGTCCGCGGCCCGCGGGGACGGTGGTATCGCGAAGCGCTCGCGGATCCCGGCGTGGCCGTCCACGTCGGCGGTCGCCGCATTCCGGCAACGGCAGTGTCGGCGTCAGACCCGGCCACCATCGCCGCCTGCAGCGAGGAGCTCCGGCTGAAATATCGCGGCCGAAGCCTCGAGTCGATGCTCAGACCGGAGACCCTCGGCACCACGCTCCGGCTGGAGCCGGCATGAAGGTCGCACCGCCCCACAACGGCTCGTCGATCTACCTCGACGAGTTCAAGCAGCAGCTGCCCGACATCGATCCGGCCGAGACCGGCGAATGGATGGAGTCGCTCGACCAGGTGGTCGAGGAGGAAGGCGAGACCCGCGCCCGATTCCTGCTCTTCAAGCTGCTCAAGCGAGCCCGCCAGCGCCAGGTGGGCCTGCCGCCGCTGACCAACACCCGCTACATCAACACGATCAGCCCGGAGCAGGAGCCGAACTTCCCGGGCGACGAGCAGCTCGAGCGCCGGATCCGGCGGCTGATCCGCTGGAACGCGGTGGCGATGGTCCTGCGGGCGAACAACCAGTTCGCCGGGATCGGCGGCCACCTCGCGACCTATGCCTCGGCGGCCACCCTCTACGAGGTCGGCTTCAACCACTTCTTCAGGGGCCGCGACGGCGGACCGGGAGACCAGATCTTCTACCAGGGTCATGCCGCGCCGGGGATCTACGCTCGGGCGTTTCTCGAAGGCCGAATGACCACGGACCAGCTTGACCACTTCCGGCGCGAGACGCCGCCCCAGGTCGGGCTGTCGTCGTACCCTCACCCTCGTCTGATGCCGGAGTTCTGGGAGTTCCCAACGGTCTCGATGGGGCTCGGCCCGATCAGCGCGATCTACCAGGCCCGCTTCAACCGCTATCTCCAGAACCGCGGCCTGCTCGACACCTCGCAGTCCCGGGTCTGGGCCTTCCTGGGGGACGGCGAGACCGATGAGCCCGAGTCCCTGGGCGCGCTGCATGTTGCCGGCCGCGAAGGCCTCGACAACCTGACCTTCGTCGTCAACTGCAACCTGCAGCGCCTCGACGGCCCGGTCCGCGGCAACGGCAAGATCATCCAGGAGCTCGAGGCCGTCTTCCGCGGCTCGGGCTGGAACGTCATCAAGGTGATCTGGGGCCGCGAGTGGGACGAGCTCCTGGCCCGCGACGTCGACGGCGTGCTGGTCGAGCAGATGAACACCACCCTCGACGGCGAGTTCCAGAAGTTCTCGGTGGCCGGCGGGGCCTACATCCGGGAGCATTTCTTCGGTCCCGATCCGCGCCTCAGGCGGCTGGTCGAGCACCTGACCGACGACGATCTCGCCCGCCTGCGGCGCGGCGGCCACGACAACCGCAAGGTCTACGCGGCGTACAAGGCCGCGACCGAGTTCAGCGGCGCCCCGACGGTGATCCTGGCCAAGACCGTCAAGGGCTGGACGCTCGGCCCGGGCGTCGAGGCCCGGAACATCACCCACCAGGCCAAGAAGCTGTCCGAGAAAGAGCTCCGGATCTTCCGCGACCGGCTCGAGCTGCCGATCCCGGACGACCAGCTCCACGACGCGCCGTACTACCACCCGGGTACGGACTCCGAGGAGGTCCAGTACCTCATGGAGCGGCGGCGCGCGCTCGGCGGGCCGCTGCCGAAGCGGGTGGTCCGCGCCGCGGCCCTGCCCGCGCCCAAGCCGACGTTCGATGCCGAGTTCGAGGCCGGCAGCGCAACCCCAGTCTCGACCACGATGGCCTTCACGCGGATGCTCCGGAACCTGATCCGGGACAAGGATCTCGGGCCGCGGATCGTGCCGATCATCCCCGACGAGGCCCGGACGTTCGGCATGGATCCGCTGTTCAACGAGGTCGGGATCTACTCCGCGCTCGGTCAGCTGTACGACCCGGTCGACAGCGAATTGATCATGAAATACCGCGAGGCGACCGACGGCCAGGTGATCGAGGAAGGCATCACCGAGGCGGGCTCGGCGGCCAGCTTCACCGCGGCGGCGACGGCCTACGCCACCCACGCCTTCCCGGTGATCCCGTTCTACATCTTCTACTCGATGTTCGGCTTCCAGCGGACCGGCGACCAGTTCTGGGCGGTCGGCGACGCCCGTGGCCGCGGCTTCCTGATGGGCGCCACCGCCGGCCGCACGACCCTCACCGGCGAGGGCCTCCAGCACGATGACGGCCACAGCCACGTGCTGGCCTCCACGATGCCGGCCGTTCGCCAGTACGACCCGGCGTTCGCCTACGAGCTGGCGGCGACCATCCGGGACGGCATCGAGCGGATGTACGTCAAGGGCGAGGACGTCTTCTACTACGTCACGCTGTACAACGAGAACTATGCCCAGGCCGCCAAGGCGGAGGGCATCGACGAGGGCATCCTGCGCGGGATCTACCGCTTCGCGCCGGCCCCGAAGCTGCCGAAGAGGGCGCCGGCGGTGCGGCTGGTCGGCTCGGGCTCGATCCTGCAGCAGGTCATCGCCGCGCAGGCTCTCCTCGCGGAGCGGTTCGGGGTAGCCGCCGAGGTCTATTCGGCGCCTTCGTTCGGGCTGCTGCGTCGCGACGCCCTCGAGGCCGACCGCTGGAACCGGCTCCACCCGACCCGAAAGCCGCGGGTGCCCTACGTCGCCACCGTGCTCGGGTCGAAGGGTGGCCCGATCGTCGCCGCGACCGACTGGATGAAGACGATTCCGCAGCAGGTCGCGGCGTGGATCGACGCGCCGTTCGTCGCCCTCGGGACCGACGGCTACGGCCGCAGCGACACCCGCGAATCGTTGCGCGCCTTCTTCGAGATCGATGCCGCCAACATCGCCGCCGCGGCGATGTCCGCCCTGGCCCGAACCGGCCAGGTCACTGCCGAGGCTGCGGCCAAGGCGATCGCCGATCTCGGGATCGACCCAGACAAGGTGGACCCGCTCAGCGTCTGAGTGGCGGCGCCGCCCCGACAAGGGCCCTTGACTCTCGCACTCAAGGTTGCTTGACCTGATTCCGAGAGCCGCGCTAGGATTCGGCGCGCCGCGCGACGAAACGCCGCGGCGAGCCACTCGATCGCATCGCCGTTGGAGGGTTCTGGTTGGACCTCGGAGCACTGACCGCCGGCTTCCTGACGGGACTCCGGGAAGGTGTCGAAGCCGCCCTCATCGTTGCCATCGTCCTTGCCTACCTCGCTCGAACCGGCAACGGCCACCAGGCCCCCAAGGTCTGGCTCGGGGCCGGGGCTGCGGTCCTGCTGAGCATCGTGGCCGGCGTCGTGATCTTCCAGACCGTCGGGGCGCTCGAGGAGCCGTACGAGCAGCTGTTCGAGGCGGCCACCTT
>DASQFM010000222.1:0-2624 GCA_035633135.1 Candidatus Eiseniibacteriota bacterium | reverse complement strand
CCGGGCTGCCTCCGGTGGAGGCAGCCCCGCGCGGCGACGGCGAAGGATGAGGTATCCCACGACGACCGCCAAGGCGAGACCGGCGCCAAGCGCCACCGCCACCGGCAGCAGGCCCGGTCCGGTGTCCGGCGTGATGAGCGCGAAATCTCCGAGCTCGGAGACCTCGCTGGCGAACAGTCCGAAGAGCCCGCCGTGCTCGCTCGGCAGCTCCTGCCAGCCGTCGGCCGTTGCCCGGGCGATCGTTGCGGTCGTGACGTCCTGCGGTGCCCGGAGACTGATCGTCGGCCTGCGCTGCGGGTCGATGGCGAGGACATCGCCCGACTGGTCGGACACCGAGATCCGATAGACGTTGCCGGCAATACGACCGCTCGCCGGCCGCGCCGCCGGCCGGATGGGCTCGATGTTCACGACGAGCTCGCTGCCGGCCGGAGCGACGAACGCGCCGGCGGCCGCGATGAGCTGGGCCTGCGGCGGGTATTCCTGGGTTGCCGCGACGAAGGGCTTGCTCACCCCGTCCTCGCCGACGGGCTCCACGCGGAGCATGGCCGAGGTTGGAGCGCCCTCTTGGCCGGACCCGGGCTCGAGATAGCGATAGGGCTCCTGGATCACGACGCCGTCGTAGAGGGGGACGCCAACGGGGGCCGCAACCTGGGCGGCGATCGCCAGGCCCGCGCCGACGATCAGGACCAGCATCGCCCGGGCGAACCTCACTTCACGGTGAAGAACACCTCGGGCGTCCAGACCCGACGGTTGAACGGCGCGTGATCCGCGGCGACGAACTCGGCTCTTACCACGTAGGTGCCCGGATGGACGGGAATGTCCTGCTCGAGGCCGTAGTTCATGGACACCAGGACGTTGTTGACGTACAGGTGGATGTGACCCGTATCCGGCCGGATGTCGGTTGTCGTCGCGCTCACGATCGTCGCCCGGGTCAGCGACAGGACGATGTGAACGGAATCGCCGTCGATCATTGCGCCGCTCTTCGGCTCCTCGATCGCGACCACCGCCGGCGACGATGGCCGGGCCCCGCTCGCCGCGGGCGCCGATGCCGATTGCGTCGGGCTGGTCGCAGCCCCGCAGGCGGCGAGAACGAGCGCCACGACGAGCGCCAACCCGAGGACCGCGAGCTGCACGAATCTGCCTGCCACTTCGGACCTCACTGGACGCTGATCGTGACATGGATGTGGATGGGACCCGATGGCGTGTCGGCCGCCACGATATCGAGACCCACCTCGCCCGCGTTGACCTCGGTGCTGGCCACGAAGTGCCCCGGCGCGAGGAGCCGCGGCGAGAGGAGCTCGCCGGAGGCCGACGAGGGAAAGAGGGCCATCGTTGCGACGGTCGACGGAAGCTCGGCGCCGGCCGGGTCGAAGAACGTCGCATGGAAGTCGTTCGGCCCCGGCGTCCCGGGGTCGAGGTAGACCTGGACCGACCCCCCGCCCTCAAGCGCGATGGAGTAGATGGTCGGGACGCCGGGGGCGGCATTGGACTGGACCGGCTGGGTCGGGATCACCGTCGCGGCAAGCAGCGGCACCTCGACCGAGCCGTTCGGACCGGCGACGGTCGCCACGATCTTCCAGATCCCATCGATGGACAGATTCCCGCCCGAGGCAGCGAACGTGCCCGGCCCGGTCCTCGGCAGATCCAGCGTCGAGGGACCCACCCCAACCGTGGAGACGACATCGAACCGGAGCGCCGCGGTGGCAGCGTCGACGGGCCTGCCGCTGTCGAAGTCGGTGACCGCCAGGGCGAAGTCATTGAAGCCGGCCGCGCCCGGCGTGGCGACCAGGCGGACCCGGACGCTGGTTCCAAAGTCGGACCCGACCGCGATGACCGGCCGGTTCACGGGAGGCTGCTGTCCGGCCGAGGAGGCTGGCGGCGCGAGGTTGACGAGGACCGCCGAGAGCACGAGCACCACGGTCGCCAGCGCGACCTCGGCCGTGCCAACCCTGCGCAGGCCCCGCAGCTGCCTGATCGCAGCGGGCACGTTGACGAAGCGGTTGGCCGCGCCGAGCACCAGCAGGAACAGCAGCAGGATCGTCTTGGCGATCACGACGAGCCCGAAGTCGCTCGCGACGAGCGCCTCGAACGTTCCGACCTCGGCGATCGCGCGCATGACGCCCGTTGCCACCACAGCGATGAGCGCGACTGTCGCCCAGCCCGAGAACTGCCTGACCGCCCTCGCTTTCTCCTCGCTGACCTCGCCCCGCAGGGAGACCAGCAGCGCGGCCAGCCCGCCGATCCAGAGCCCCACGCCCAGGACGTGCAGCCACTGGGCCGCGACGTCGATGAGGGGCACCGAGCCCGCAGCAGCGTGGCCGGCCAGGACGTCGATGGCCATCGAGAAGGCCGCGCCGATTGCCACGAGGCCGAGCAGGGGGCGCCGCCGGGCGGGCTGGACCGCAGCGACCACGAGCGCGCCGGTGACCGCCGCCGCGATGACGCGAGCGATCCCGGACAGCCCGATCGACGTTCCGAGGATCGTGCCGAGATCGGCGCCGGCGTCCGACCACTGCAGCGCGACGACGCCGAGGGCGCCGGCCGTCGCGCTGACCCAGCCGGCGCCAGCGAGGCGTAGCAGCTCGGCCGAGGCCGGCCGGCGGATCGCGACGACCACGAACCCC
>DASQFM010000221.1:0-3997 GCA_035633135.1 Candidatus Eiseniibacteriota bacterium | reverse complement strand
GGCAAAGCGAATCAGGCGATCGAACTTGTCCTCCTCACGGCGCTCCCGAAAGGCGCGGTGGTAGCGGTACTGCTTTCGGCCGCGGGCGTCGCGGCCCGTTGCCTGGAGATGGCCCTTCGCGCTCGGGCAGATCCAGACGTCGGTCCATGCCGGCGGGATGGCCAGGGCCCGGATGCGTGCCAGGGTCTCGTCATCGCGGATCGGCACGCCGCTCGATTCGCGGTAGCTGAAACCCTTGCCGGAGCGTCGCCGCTGGATCCCGGGCGAGTCATCCGAGACGTAGCGGAGGCCGGCATCCGCGGCATCCCGGGCCGCCGGCACGACCTCAGGAATGCTGGCCTTGCGCTTGCCGCGACCCCGGCTGGCGAGACGCCGGCGCACAGGGTGCCTGCGGCCGAGCCGCGCCCGGTCGAGGGCCCGACCGGTGGGCGATAGATGGCCGGGCCAGCACGCTGACGTTCGGGGCAGCCGCTACCCCGGGCCGACTGCCGAGCATCCGGGCGTACAGCTCCTCGTAACGGTCCGTCATCCGGACGGCCGAGAACTGCTCCAGGACACGTTCGCGAATGGCCGCCCGGTCGAGGGTGTCGATCCGCTCGGCCTGGAACGCGAGCGCCGCGACGTCGTCGCCGAAAAAGCCGTCGACGCCGTCGCGAATGATCTCCGGGAGGCCGCCGACCCGGCGAGCGAGAATCGGCGTTCCGCAGGCCAGGGACTCGATCGCGACCAGCCCGAACGGCTCCGGCCACGCGCCCGGCATCAGGGTCGCGTAGCTCTCGGCGAAGAGACGGTCGCGATCGGGGCCCGGCAGCTCGCCGAGGAACTCGACGCTGCTGCCGGCGCGCTCGAGGGCCGGCTTGAAGACCTCCTCGTAGTAGACGAGCTGCTCCGGCAACGTGCCGATCTTGGCGGCGATCCGGAGCCTCCGTCCGACGGCAGCCGCGATCTCGATGGCCTCGATGACGCCTTTCTCCGGATCGATCCGACCTACGAAGCACAGATCGTCGCTGCGCCGCTCGTTGAACGGGGCGTTCTCGAGCGAGAGGCCGTTGTGGATGACCGTCCAGGGTACCTGCGGGTGCGCCGACGCCTGGCTGCGGCTGATGGCGACGACGCCTTCCCGAGCGCGGCCGAGGAGGCTCTCGGACCAGGGCAGGTCGAGGCGGCCATGGAACGTGGAGACCACGGGGATCGGCGAGATCCGGGCCAGCGGGATGCTCCACCACTCGAGGTGCGAGTGGACCAGGTCGAACTCGTCGACCTGATCGAGGAGCGCCTCGATCGTGACCATGAACCAGCCGCTCGCGTCGCCACCCTCCCCGGCGGGGCGAAGCGCGCGATCGATCGTCGGGACGAGACGACCGGGGACCTCCGAATCTCCGCTCGCGAAGGTCGTCACATCATGGCCCCGCCGCACCAGCTCGGTCGTGAGCTCGTGGACGATCCGCTCGGTGCCGCCGTAGCCGACGGGCGGGACGCGCTCGATCGGTGGCGCGACCTGGGCGATTCGCAGGCGGCGCGGTGCAGCGGTCATGGCGAAGCCGCCGGAGGCGATGTCCGGCAGGCCTCCGCCGCGTGATTGGTCCCTGGTGCCACGATGCCCTCCTGCGGCGCGCCGACGACCTCCCACGATCAGCCGCGCCGTTCCTGTGAGGCTACTGGGGAGGCGGCCGCCGCGGCATCTCGGCCACCGGTGGTCGCATCGCACGAGCCTCGCGATCAGGTCGGGATGCGGGCCGGTGAGCGTGGGAGGCCCCGGGTTGTAATGCTCCCGTAACGCGGATGTAATGTCGGTCGGCCACAGCCGCCACCCGCGCGAGGCAACAATCGGGTACCGGCTCGGGACCGGTGACAGCCTGAGGGCCCTGCGTTCGGCACGCAGCCAAGCGACGTGCGTCGTTGCGCTCGGAGCGCAGACTTCATGCCAAGGGAGGTATTTGTGTCAACCCAACCGCTCGTCCTCGTCGCCGACGACGAACCGCGAATCACCAAGCTGGTCGCGATCGCCCTGTCGGAGGAGGGCTTCCGGGTCGTGACCGCCAACGGTGGCGAGCAGGCGCTGCAGAAAGCCGAAGAAGTCCGTCCCGACATCATCTTGCTGGACATCGTCATGCCGGACCTCGACGGGATCGAGGTCATGCGCCAGCTCCGCGAGCGCCGTCCGGTGCCGGTGATCCTGCTCACGGCCAAGGGCTCGACTGCCGACAAGGCGAAGGGCCTCGACCTCGGGGCCGACGACTACATCGCCAAGCCGTTCCACCCGGACGAGCTGGCGGCCCGCGTCCGTGCCGTCATCCGCCGGTCCGGCGGCGCCGAGCCGGGTGCCGGTGTCATCAAGTTCGACGACGTCGAGATCGACCTCGAGCGCCGGATGGTGACCCGCGGCGGCGAGCTCGTCCAGCTGTCGCGAACCGAATGGCTGCTGCTGCAGCACCTGGCCGCGAACGCCGGGAAGGTCGTCCTCCACACCGAGCTGCTGACGAAGGTCTGGGGGCCTGAATACCGTGACGACCTCCAGTACCTTCGGGTCTGGGTCAGCCGCGTTCGCCGGAAGCTTGGCGCGGCGCCGGGCGAGCCGGGACGGATCCGGACCTTCCAGGGCATCGGCTACCTCCTCGACGTCGAGGGGCCCAGGCGCGAGCGTGAGGCCGGCGCCGATATCCCCGCCAGAGAGCCCCCCGCGCTCATCGGCTAGACCTGAACGACCGCCCTTGGAGGGGGGCTTCGGCGAAGGCGACGGTAAGGCCGGCCGAGTGCGTGACGCGCGGCCCGCCTATCCCTTCGTGCCAAACGTGACTGACACGGCAACTCGTCATCGAGTTGGCCCGAAGTGGTCGGCGGTGGCAGCTCAGCCGAGCACGCCGTTCTTTCGCGACTCTGTCAGATTGTCACGAGGTGGCTGCCTGTCACCCGGCGACTGACGAGCTGCCGGATGGCGGCAATCTGACACTGAACCGCTCGCCGATGGGATCGCTGAGAACCGCTCCGCGCTACTCGTTTCAGGGTTCCGGCGGCGCCTCGCGGGCTGGTTCGCCAATCCAGACGTGGCCGTCTTCGAAGTACTCGGCCTTCCAGATGGGGGCGCGGGCCTTCGTCTCGTCGATCGCATAGCGCGCGGCCGCGAAGGCCGCATCGCGATGCGGCGCGCAGGCCACGATCGCGACCGATGGCTCGCCGAGCGGGACCCGGCCGATGCGGTGGACGATTGCGACGCGGTCGACGCCGAACCGCGACCCGATCTCCTCGGCAATCGCGACCATGACCTGGCGCGCCATCTCGGGATGCGCCTCGTACTCGAGGGCCTCGACGGTCCGATCGCGATGGCCGGCCGCGGCGGCCTCCTGTCCGGGTGCCGGGGTGCCCGCTGATTCGCGGGTCACGCCGAGGAACCCGACGATCGCGCCGTCGGCCGGGACGGTGAGCCGTCCGGCGAGATCGGCCAGGATCGCCGGCCCGAAGGCACCTTCGTGGAGCTCGATGATCCGGAGGGATTGGGCGGGATCGCGGCGCGGCTCCCCGACAGGCTCGCCAGCGCCGCCGCTGACCGGGGGGATCATCGCCACCTCGTCGCCATCGCTGAGCGGCTCGGCGGCCGGCGCGTAGGCCGCGTTGCGGGCGAAGCGGATCGCCGGCCGGCCGGGCGCGAGCACGGGGTACATCGCCACCAACGCCTGCCAGGCATCCTCGATCGTCGCGGGCGGGGGCAGCTCCAGCGCCACCTCGCGCCGTCCGGCCAGCTCGCGCTGCACGGCAAACAGGCGGACTCGAACCCGGATTGGATCGGTCACGGCCGCCACGTCGCGACGAGCAGCCCGGCGCCGGCTTGAACCCGGATTGGATCGGTCACGGCCGCCATGTCGCGACGAGCAGCCCGTCGCCGACCGGCAAGATCGTGGCTTCGAAGCGCGGATCCGCCAGGACGATCTCGCAGAACCGCCGGAGCTCAGGGGTCCCATCGCCCGGGCTTGCGCGCTGGGCACCCGAGGTGCGGCCGCTC
>DASQFM010000220.1:0-4147 GCA_035633135.1 Candidatus Eiseniibacteriota bacterium | reverse complement strand
CGAGCCGCCGCTACCCGCGCCTGGTCGGGGATCTCGTCCGCCGGCTGACCGCCGGCGCGGCGGCCCTGCGAACGCGTCGCGGGCTCGTCCTGGTGCTCGGCGCGACGCTGGCCGCCGCGCTGACCGCGACGCTCGTGGCGTGGGCGGTGGCGCAGGCGGTCGGTATCGCCATCGATGGACCGGAGGCGGTGCTCTTCGCCAGCGGGGTGGCGCTCGCGTTGGCGATCCCGGCGGCGCCGGCATCGATCGGCACTTACGAGTTCGTCGGCGTCGTGATCCTGTCGAGCGTCGGCGCTTCGCCCGAGCAGGCCCTCGCCGCCATGCTGCTGATGCGAGTCGTCTCAACCGTGCCCCTGTCCCTCCTTGGCCTCGGCGCGACGTGGCTGCTCCACCTGCGGCCCACCGAGCTCATCGATCAGGCGGCGCCCCTTGTCGGCGATACGGCCCGGGAGGCCGGGCGATGACCGCGCCCGCGCTGTCGATCGTCATGCCCGCCTACAACAGCGCCGGGTACATCGACCGGAACGTCGGGGTCGTGCTCGATTTCTTCCGCGATGCGGGTCTCGATGGCGAAGTCATCGTCGCTGACGATGGCAGCGTCGACGGCACCCCGGACGCGGTGCGCGCGGCTGCCAATGTCCACGTCCTCCGCCTGCGCCACGCCGGCAAGGGTTCGGCACTGCGGGCCGGAATGACCGAAGCGCGCGGCGAGGTCCGGGGCTTTACCGACGCCGACCTTCCGTATGGCATCGATGCGATACCGCTGGCGCTGCGTTACATCCGCGAGCGCCGCTACCACGCGGTGATCGGCGATCGGACGCTGCCCGGCTCCAGCTATCCGAAGACCGGCCTCCTTCGTGGCGCCCTGTCAGGGCTGGCCAGCTTCGTGTTCCGCACGCTCGTGACCGGTGGCATCTACGACACCCAGTGCGGCTTCAAGTTCTTCCGCGGCGACGTCGCCGGGGAGGTCTTCCGCATCGCCCGGATCGATGGCTTCGCGATCGATGTTGAAGTCATCTACCTGCTGCTCAAGTACCGGCTCGACCTCAAGCGGATTCCTGTCCAGTTCAAGCGGAACGCTCCGAGCTCGGTCCGCGTCATCCGTGATTCGGTCGGCTCCGTCCGTGACATCGGCTCGATCCGGCTCAACCTCGCCCTCGGCCGGTACCGGAGCCCGAAGCTTCTGGGGCTGCTTCAGGCTGAGCTCGCAGCCGACATGGTCGCGGCGGGGCCACCGGTCGTCGGCTCGACCGTCGAGGGGCCCCCCTGATGGTTGCCGTCGCCTGGCTGGCGCTGGCCGTCCTCTTCGGAGACGCGATCGCAAGTCCGTTCTTCGATTACGTCGGACGCATGCACCGCTGGGCGACCGCGCTGCTCGTAGGTGTGTTCGTCGGCACCTGGCTGACGTACCTGCCCGGGGTCGTCTTCCGGGGGGTGGAGCAGCCACTCATCCCCGCGAACGCGATCGCGCTCTGGATCATGGGGGCGGTGGTCCTGCTCCGCCTCGGGCCAGTGTGGTTGCGTCGGCGGACCGAAGCGGCGGCGGCTGCTATGGGGCCAGCGGCCGATGGCGAGCCGGGCGGCGGTGCCGACGATGTCGCGGCCGATGGCGAGCCGGGCGGCGGTGCCGACGATGTCGCGGCCGACGGCGATCGGGAGAAGTCCGCGACGTCCAGGTTGGGCGCGTCTGAGCAGTGGGACTGGATCGTCCTCGGCGCCATCGCCGCGCTCGTGATCTGGCTGATGACCCGGACGTTCCAGTTCGCCGAGGGCGAGATCCGGGTCGCGACGGACCTCTGGAGTGACTTCGGGCCGACGACCGCGATTGCGCAGAGCTTTGCGGTTGGGCACAACTTCCCGACCGAGTACCCGCACTACGCGAACGCCCCGATCCTGTACCACTTCATGTTCTATTTCGGGGTCGGGAACCTGACCTTCCTGGGCCTCGACCCGGTCCTTGCGAACAACGTCCTGAGCAGCGGGACGATGATCGCGATGCTGGCGCTCGTGATCTCGCTGGGGCGGCGGCTCTTCGGATCGGCGCTCGCGGGACGGATCGGCGCGGTGCTCTTCTTCTTCCACGGCTCGCTGTCGTTCATCCCGTTCCTGGCGACCTTCGCGACCCCTGCCGCGGCCATCGCCGGCATCACCGGCCTTGACCATTTCATCGCCTCCGGTTTTCCGTATCGCGGCGAGGAGTGGGGGATCTGGACGCAAGTCGTCTACCTCAACCAACGGCATCTCGCGAGTGCCATCGGCATCCTGCTCATCGCGGTCCTGTTCGTCCTCAGCCCGCGGGCGATGGCGGAGCGGTCGCGCGTGCCGTCTGCCCCGGAGCCGGAAGGCGGACCCGATCAGCCGGCCGCGACGAGAAGCCTCGATCAACGTGTCGTCGGCGCGTTCCGCGAGACGGGTATCCCGGGATACCTGCTCTGCGGGCTGTTGCTCGGCCTTCTGCCACTCTGGAACAGCCCGCTGTTCGTCGCCAGCGCGGTCGTCCTCGGGATCCTGTTCATCCTCTCGCCGAACCGCTGGCCGATGCTGGCGATGGCCGCCGTAGCCGGCCTGGTCGCACTCCCGCAATTGGCCGCGCTCCGCCCAGCGGACCTGTCCGCGGCCGGTCAGTTCCCGGCTTTTAACTGGGGCTATGTGGTGGACGACCCTACGATCGTCAACGTCGCGACGTACCTGGCGTTCTCGTTCGGACCCAAGCTGATCCTTGTCGCGATCGCGGCGCTCCTCGGCAACGCCGTCCAGCGTCGCGTCCTCCTGGCCTTCAGCGCACTCATCGGCGTCGCCTTCCTGCTGCAGCTGAGCGTCGAGGTCCTGGGCAACCACAAGTTCCTCAACACCTGGCTTGTCGTCGCCAACCTCTTCGCGGCGTATGCGCTGGTCCGTTTCTTGCAGATCGCCACCGGCGGCGCAGCGCCGCGTCTTGCCCGCTCCGGAGGGCGGCTCGTCGCTGTCGGCCTGGTGGTAGTCATTGCCGCAGGGGGCACGATCGATCTGTTCCGCTTCAACAACGAGCAGTTGATCGGCGTACGAATGGCCGGCGATCGGCTCTCCGACTGGGTCCGCGCCGAGACAAAAACGAACGACGTCTTCCTGACCGACCTGTATGTCATGCATCCGATCCTGCTGGCAGGACGGCGGCTGTACTACGGCTGGCCGTACTACGCGTGGTCGGCCGGCTATCCGGTGGAGGCCCGCGAGGCGCTGTACCGCCAGATGCTTGGCGACGAAGACCCGGCCAAGGTCCTGGCACTCCTTCGGCAGGAGCACATCGCCTACGTCGCGATCGACGACGGTCTTCGGACCCGGGGCTTCGTCGAGCACGTCAACGAGGACGTCTATCGAGCCCATTTCGAGGTCGCCTTCGACGATACCGAGCACCGTTACGGGGGTCTCGTCGTGTATCGCGTCCCGCAGGGGGGCGGATCGGCTTCTGGCAACGGCGGGCCGAGCGCCAGCGGCGCCCCCGCCGGCAGCACGGCGCCGGGGCCGAGCGCGGCGACGCCGTCCGGCCCGGCCGTCGACATGTTCACCGGCGGCCATGGGGCGGGACCGGGCCAGCTCGATGGGCCACGGGGGATCGCGGTCGACCCGAAGGGCAACATCCTGGTCGCCGATACGCAGAACAATCGGATCCAGCGGTTCGCACCCGATGGAACATTCCTGGCGTCCTTTGGCAAGCGGGGTGTCGGGCCTGGCGAGTTCAACGAGCCGAATGGGGTCGCGGTCGACTCGAGGGGCCACATCTTCGTCGCCGATACGGCGAACCAGCGGCTGCAGGAATTCGACGATCGGGACCAGTTCGTGCGGGAGTGGCGGGGACCGGAGCCGGGCTTCTACGGTCCCCGTGATATCGCGGTCGGCCCGGATGACGCCATCTACATCCTGGACCAGGGCCGCGGCCGCATCGTGAAGCAGGCGACGGACGGGACCGTCTCGACGATGGGATCGCTCGGCACGGGCGACGGCCAGCTCCGGGATCCAACGGGCGTCGCCGTGGTCGGCGATCAGGTTTACGTCGCCGACGCCACGAACAGCCGAGTCGTCGTTTTCACCGCGGCGGGGGCGCTCGTTCGATCCTGGCCAGTCGCCGAATGGCAGGGAGTGACCTACCAGTATCCCGACGTGGTCGGGG
>DASQFM010000219.1:0-27912 GCA_035633135.1 Candidatus Eiseniibacteriota bacterium | reverse complement strand
GGATCGATCTGGAGCTCGGCCCCAACGAGACCCTCCACCTCCAGTCCGGCCGCTTCGAGTCGCACATCAAGGGCATCGACGCCGAGGAGTTCCCGTCGATCCAGACGACCGGCGAGCGACCGACGACGCGAATCGCCCAGAACGCCCTGAAGGAGGCGCTCGAGCAGACGGCCTTCGCCGCGGCGACCGACGAGGCCCGCCCGATCCTGACCGGCGTCCTCGCCCGTTTCGAGGGCGAAACGGTCACCTTCGCCGCCGCGGACAACTACCGCATCGCGGTCAAGACGATCCCGATCCTCGATCCGGTCACCGAGACCAGCGTCGTGATCCCGGCCCGCGCGCTGAACGAGCTGATCCGGATCCTCGCCGACAGCGACGACCCGGTCGACGTGATCATTGCCCAGGCGAAGAACCAGGTGCTGTTCCACCTGGAAGGCACCGACCTCGTCAGCCGCCTGATCGATGGCCAGTTCCCGAACTACCAGTCGGTCCTGCCGAAGACCCATACGACGCGCGCCATCCTCGATCGCGAGGAGCTCCTGCGCGCTGTTCGGCCGGCCGCGCTCATCGCCCATGAGTCGGCCAACATCGTGAAGCTCCAGATCGGCACGGATGGTGAATCCGGCATCACCGTGAGCGCCAACGCCGAGGTCGGGGACCACGTCGGCCAGGTCGAGGCCGAGGTCGAGGGCGACGGGACCTCGATCGCGTTCAATGCCAAGTACCTTGCCGACGTCCTGACCAACGTGAACGCCGAGCAGTTCGCGCTCGAACTCCAGGGTCCGCTGGCGCCGGGCGTCTTCAAGCCGGTCGGCGACGACCGCTATGTCCACGTGGTCATGCCGGTCCGAACCACCTCGTGACCCGCGCGCTGATTCGGATCCTCGCGAGGCCGTCACGCTCGTCTCACTCCGCCTGACCGACCTGCGGGGGTATGTGGCCCTCGACGCCACGTTCGGACTCGGCCCGCAGCTGGTCTGGGGGCCGAATGCGGCCGGCAAGACCAGCCTCCTCGAGGCCATCGCGCTGCTGGCCTGGGGCGCCTCTCACCGGACGTCAACCGACGTGGAGCTGATTCGCTGGTCGGCGGACGTGGCGCGCGTCGAAGGCCTCGTGCGCGTGACTGCCGCCGGCACCGACCAGACCCTCGAGGTGGCGCTGGTGCGGCCGGGCTCCCCTGCCGCTTCCGCCGGGGGGCGCAAGCGCGTTCGGGTCAACGGGGTGCCGCGCCGTTCCGCCGCCCTGGGGGAGGCGCTGAGGGTCGTCCTGTTCGCGCCCGAGGACATGCTCCTCATTGCCGGGTCGCCGGCCATCCGGCGGGCGGTCGTCGATCGGATCGCGATCGGCCGGTTCCCGCCCTACGGCGCCGCGCTGGCCACGTACAGCCGAGCCCTCCAGCAGCGCAACAGCCTCTTGCGGGCCATCCGTGACGAGAACGCCTCGCGCGACGAGCTGCGGCTTTGGGACCAGCCACTCCTCGACTCGGGCGCCGAGATCGTGGCCCTCCGGCACCGCCTGCTCGACGAGCTCGGACCGCCGCTGGCTTCGGCCCACGCCGAGATTGCACCTGAGGAGGGCGCCCGCGGCCCGCTCCGGATCGAGTACCTCACCAACGCCCCGCTCGCGCCCGACGAGTCGCCCCGCGAGGCGCTCGCCAGGCGGCTGGCGGAGACGGCCGAAAAGGAGGCCTGGAACGGCACGACGCTCATCGGCCCCCACCGGGACGATCTGTCGTTCCTGCACGAGGGCCGCGACCTTGCATCCTTCGCCTCGCGGGGCCAGCAGCGGACGGCGATCCTCGCGCTCAAGCTCGCCGAGCTGGACCTGCTGACGGCTGCCGACGGCAGGCCGCCGCTGCTGCTCCTGGACGATGTCTTCTCGGAGCTCGATCCCGAACGGCGGGCTCACCTGGTGCGCCGGATCGCAGAGCTGCCCCAGGCCTTCGTGACGACCACGACGCTGGAAGACCTCGATCCGGCGCTGCGGGCGATCGCGACGTCGTGGGAGGTCCGCCCCGGGCGGACCACGGAGCCGGCGGCCGACGCGCGATTCGTGGGTCCGCACGCTCCCTCGGACGGCGCGGAGGCATCGCGGTCGCGGGCGACCCCGGCGCCATGACCGACGAGCCGCGCCGGCGGCGGCCGATGGCCCGCATCGGCGACCTCATTCCGGAGGCGGCCGCCCGACTGGGCCTCGCCGATGAGCTCCACCTGGCCCGCGCCGTGGCGACCTTCGATGCGATCGTCGCGGAGTTCGCCCCGGCCGCCCACGGCGCCTGTCGGGCGACACGCGTCGAGGGCTCGGTCCTGTACGTGGAGGCCGACGCGCCGATCGTGGCCCAGGAAGTCCGGCTCCGGACGCACGCACTCGTCCGGGCCTTCGCCCAGACGCCGACCAGGGCGTCCGTCACAGAGCTCCGGGTCACCGTGCGGCGGGCCTGATTCGTGGCGCTGGCCTGAGGTCGGCGGCCCGAATATCCCGTGCGATAATCCCGCCCCGACTCAGCACCCACCTGGCAGAGGCTTGCATGGCTCACCGACTCCAGATGAAGCTCGGCGTCGTCCCGGAGGGCGAGCGCACCGCGGATTCGCCGGATACCGTGGTGCACATCGAGCCGACCCTGGGTTCGCAGGCCCGGTCGAAGGGCCATCTCTACCTGCTGGTCACCTGCCGTCGCCCGGGCCCCAAATCCCGCGAAGCGACCCGCCTCGTCGCCGACGCCATCCGGAGCGAGTACTACTACGACGAGTCGGCGGGCATCCGGGTCTGCATCGTCAAGTCGATCCACGCCGCCAACAAGCGGCTGGCCCACGTCCGCGACCGGCTCGCGCTCGGCCGCGAAGGCGAGCCCGGACCGATCGGCGTGGCGATCGCGGTCATCCGGGACAACGAGCTGTACGTCTGCACGGTCGGCCCGGCCGAGGCCTACATGAGCCGCGGCGCACGACTTTCGACCCTGCCCGACCCGCACCGCGACCGCGGGCTGCCCTCGACCGATCTCGAGCCGGACGTCTGGCGGGGCGACATCAACGTCGGCGACCAGCTCGTCCTCGTCTCGCCCAACCTGCTCGCGGCGCTGGGGCCTGAGGAGCTCCAGGACGCCCTCGTTGCCCTGCATCCGCAATCGGCCATGGAACACCTTCACCAGGCCTTCGTGACGGCCGGCGGGCACGGCAGCGACGCGGCGATCGCGATCGAGGCCGGCGAGATCGCGGTGTCCCGAGCGGGCCGCGCACCGGTGCCGATCCGGCCCGCCGAACCCCTCGCCGGTCGCGCGGACCGCTCGCCGATTCCGCTGGCGGAGACCGTCGCGGGCGGGGTGGCCGCCGCCCAGTCCGGGGCCGAGCACGCCCGGGTCGTCGCGACCGGCGTCCTGGCCCGGGCTCTCACGAAGCTCCAGGAAGCGCTCCCGATCCGGGTGATTCCGAACCGCAAGGTGACGCCGCTGACGGCACGCCGGGAGACGCAGCGCCGGGCCGCGATGGCGATCCTGTCGTTCGTGGTCGTCGTCGGCGGCCTCGGACTCGCGGTCTTCGTGCTCGGTGGCCGGCTGCCGGCCAGCATCGTGATCCCCTCGATCGAGACCGGTCAGGATGCGCTCAATGCCGCCCGGACCAACCTCGCCCGGGTGACCGGGCCGGGCATCGACCTCGTGAGCAGCGATCCGAAACAGGCCCGCGAGCTGCTGATCCAAGCCCTCGAGAAGCTCATCACGGCCGGCGAAGCCGGCGTTCCCAGCACCACGATCCGCCCCTTGCGAGCCCAGGCGGTCACGTCGCTGGACCGGCTGTTCGGGATGATCGACGTCACCTCGGCAGCGCTCTTCACGTTCCCCGCCGATCCCCCGGTCGACGCGCGGGCGATGATCGTCGGCCCGGACGGCGTGCCGTATGTCCTCGACGCCGCGACGGCGACGGTCTATCGGGTGGATCTCGCGAGCGGAACGGCCGTGTCGATCTACCGCGAGGGCACCGAAGCCGGCGGGACGATCGAAGGGCCGCCCAGGCTCATGACCGTCGGCGGTCGGGACGTGCTCATCGTCGACACCCAGAACATCGTCTGGCGATGGCGTCCGGCCGATGCCAGCGGGACGGGCACGACCACGAGGATCCAGGTCCAGGGCTCGCCCGAATGGGGCGACGACGTCCTGGCCCTCGGGACATTCGTCCGCGACGCGAGCGCCGGCCTCTACAACCTGTACGTGGTCGATCCATCGGCCCAGCAGATCCTGGCGTACGCGCCGGCGGCCGATGGGCGGGGCTTCCCGGCAGCCGCGACGGGCCGCCTCGCCGCGCCCCGCGAGGTCAGCACGGTCACCTCCCTGTACATCGACGGTGATATCTGGGTCGCCGACGCCGGCAAGCTCGTCAGGTTCGTGAATGGCAAGGCCGAGGGCTGGGACGCGGCCGATGTCGGCGACGAGGTCCTGCGGACGGCCCCGGTCTTCACCCTGGTGACATCGGGCGCGCCGCGGCGCGAGGGACGGGTGTACGGCTACGACCCCGATAATCGACGGGTGATCGCGTTCTCCAAGGTTCGCGGTGCCTTCGACGCCCAGTACCGCCTGGCCGGGCAGTCCCTCGACTGGGCGGCGATCCGCGACTGGTACGTCGAGCCCGGGGTCGGTGACGGACCCGACGCGATCGTCTGGCTCACCGCCAGCGGAATCCATCGGGCCGTCCTGGAGCCGGTCGCCGGCGAGGCTGAGCCGAGCGCCAGCGACGGCTCCGGCGCGCCCTCGGAGGAGGTCGGCACCGCGCCGCCCGCACCGTGATCCCGCTCCGGGATCGCAATCCCACGCGCCGGACCCCGGTCATCACCCTCGCCCTGATCGCCGCCTGCTTCGTGGCCTTCGCCTACGAGCTGTCGATCTCGTTCTCCGGTGGCGAGGCCGCACTCGATCGGTTCTTCGACCAGTGGGGTGCCGTTCCGGGGCGGATCAGTGCGTCGCTGGAGGCCGGCCAGCTCGTCTCGACGGCGACGCTGGGGCTGTTCAGCAGCATGTTCCTGCACGGCGGCTGGCTGCACATCCTGGGCAACATGCTGTACCTCTGGATCTTCGGCAACAACGTCGAGGATCGCCTTGGCCGGCTGCCGTTCCTGGCGTTCTACATGGTGGGCGGCCTCAGCGCCGGGTTGACGCAGGTGTGGATCGATCCGAGCTCATCGGTGCCCCTCGTGGGCGCCTCCGGGGCGATCGCCGCGACCCTTGGCGCCTACGTCGCGCTCTTCCCCGGAGCGCGAGTCCTGTCCCTCGTCTTCCTCGGCTTCTTCTACCAGCTGCTCGAGATCCCGGCCCTCATCGTCCTGGGTTTCTGGTTCGTCCTGCAGCTCATCGACGGCGTCGCCTCACTCGGTGGCGAGACGGCCGGCGGCGGGGTCGCCTTCTTCGCCCACATCGGCGGGTTCGTCGTCGGACTCGTCATCGGCCTGGTGATCCGGCTGATGAGCGGGGCCCGCTCGCGCTCGGCGCCCGGGTCGATGGGATAATCGTCCCATGGGCCGCCTGGTCGAGATGGTCGTGGAGAGCGTTCGGGTACACATGCTCTCGAACCGCCACGTGGTGATCCTCAAGGACGTCGAGCACGATCGGTACCTGCCGATCTGGATCGGCGCCTGGGAGGCCAGCGCGATCGCGATGCGCCTGCAGGGCATGGCGACCGAGCGACCGCTGACCCACGATCTCTTTGCTTCGACGCTCGAGCAACTCTCTGTCCGGGTCGATCGCGTCGTCATCTCCGAGCTTGCCGACGAGACCTACCACGCTCGGCTGTACCTCGACCGGGACGGGATCGAGGTCGAGGTCGATGCCCGACCGTCGGATGCCCTGGCCCTGGCCGTGCGAGGCTCGGTGCCGATCTTCGCCGCCGAGGAGGTCCTCGCCCAGGCGGCGCTGGGAGGCGACCCCGACGAGGATTCCGAGGACGACGAGGGTGCGTCGGGCGGGCGCGCGGCGCGGGTCCCGCTCGAGACCCTCGGCGGTCCGGTCGTCGACCCCAGGCTGGACATGTTCCGGGACTTCGTGAACTCGCTCGACCTCGAAAGAGGATCGGGCGGCGAAGGCGGCGGCCGCCGGTCGTGACGGGCGACTGATCCGCCCGCATTCCCGCGTTGTCGTCGCGCGTTCGTTCGCTCACGCACCTCGGGGTGCGCTCGCTCTCGCCCGCACGCCGCCGCCTTGGCCTGCGGACGGCTGAGTCGCCCTTGGGCCCGTTGCGGCTCCGTGCGCTCATTCGCCCGCACGCCGCCGCCTTGGTCTGGACTCGCCGGACGACCTCGCTGATTTCTCCTAGCCGCTGAGGATCGGCGTGCCGCGGTGGAGCGCCTTCGAGGGCGAGGCCCACAGGCGGAGGCGCAGGGACCAGAAGTCGCGGACGGCGCGGAAGACGACGCTCGGGCGGGCGCCAGTGGCGCTGCCGGCGGTTCGCGGGTAATGCGGCACGCCGACCTCCGCGATTCGCCGGCCCGCCGCCTGCAGCTTGATCAGCAGCTCGGCCGAGAAGAACGCGCCACCCGACTCGACGGCGATGCCCCGCAGCGCGTCGCGCCGGAAGAGCTTGCAGGCGCAGTCGA
Source organism: Candidatus Eiseniibacteriota bacterium (assembly GCA_035633135.1). Classification (GTDB taxonomy): domain Bacteria; phylum Chloroflexota; class Limnocylindria; order Limnocylindrales; family CSP1-4; genus UBA5189. The sequence continues at coordinate 21,339 of DASQFM010000219.1, read as the reverse complement.
CGTCATGGGTTCGGAGGCCGAAGAAGATCCGGTTCGCGAGCCGGTACACCTGGGCGTAGATCGTCCGGATGGCCGGATCGGCACGCTGGATCCGGAAGCCGACGACGATGTCGGGCGAGTCCGGCGCGGCAAGCCGATCGACGAGTCGCGCCAGGTCGGAGACGTGGAACTGGCGGTCGCCGTCGGTGAAGGCCAGCAGCTCGTGGCGCGACGCGGCGAAGCCGCTGCGCAGGGCCGCCCCATAGCCGAGGTTGGTCGGGTGGTGGACGGCGCGTACCTCGGGATGGGCGAGGGCCAGCTCGTCGGCGATCGCCGGCGTGTCGTCGCGCGACCCGTCGTCGACGATCAGGATCTCGAACTGTTCGGCCAGCTGCGGCAGGACGGCCAGTGCCTCGGCGACCAGGCCGCGCAGGTTGGCCGCTTCGTTGTGCGCCGGGAAGAAGTACGACAGCGCCGGCACCCGGGCAACGGCCACGGGCAACGTGCGTTCAGTTGCCCCTGGCGCGATGGATTGGCTGTCCGGTTGCAGCGCCGTCATCGGCTTGCCGTCCGGCGGCCGACGACGTGCCAGACCGTGAGCTCGCCCGCGCCGGCCGCCGGCTCGAGGTCGTACTCGCCGCGGATCTCGCCGAGCTCGCGACTGTTGGCCCGGATGACGTAGACCGGGCGCTGGCCGAGAAAGCGCCCGATCACCGCCGCGGCGCTCCCGAAGCCCTGATCGTGAACGGTCCGGTCATCGACGATGAAGATATCGGTGCGGCGACCCTCCACCAGTTGTGCGTACCACAGCGGCGTCGAGGTGCTCCACCAGCTGACCACGACGGCATCCCGAGCGAGCCCCGGAAGGATCTCATCCAGCCAGCGGCTTGCCGACGTGTCGGCGTGGCGGTCGGCCTGGAAGCGGCGGCCGTCCCAATCGAGCAGGCTCGGGAGCAGCAGTGAGACGCCGATGAGCGCCGCCGCGCCGACCCGCAGGATCCTTCCGCTGTCGGCCTCGGCTCGCCGCCGGTTGAGCAGCGCGGCCAAGCCTGCGATGCCATCCACGATGCTCGCGCCGAGGACGCCGAGCCAGGTCCAGGCCCACAGCACCGGCCCGAGGTAGTAGCGCCCGATGTCGGCGTTGCGATACGACACGTCGAACCACAGCGTGATCAGCATCGCCAGGCCGCTGAGGAGTGCGTACCGCGGCGCCCGCACGACCGTGATGACGAACGCCGGCAGGATCGCGAAGGCGAGGAGCCCGAGCTGCTGGCCCGCAAACGTCCACAGCTGCGCGACCTTTGGCCCGAGGTTGCCGAACGGATCGACGAGCGAGCCCCGGAACTGCTCGCCGAGGGCGATCGACCAGAAGCCGTCCCACGTCTCGGGATGGCCGTACACGAGCGGTGCCCGAAACAGCCCGGCGCGGAGGGGCAGCTCCAGGTAGACGAGCCCGTAGGCGGCGATGGCCGCGACCACGCAGCCGACGACGAGTCGCGGGGCGCTCAAGACGCGCGCATCGACAGCCAGGACGTAGAGGCCCACCGGGGGCGCGAGCAGCAGGGTCAGCGAGTGATTCGCCGCCGCCAGCCCGAAGACGGCCGCGGCCGCGACGAGCCAGCGATCCGCCGCCGGCGAACCGGCGCCGCGGGCCTGCTCCCAGCGGACGAGCAGCAGCCACAGCAGGGCGACGAACGCGAGATGGATCGGGTGCGGATCGGCGCGCGTCGCATTCGCCCACACGACCGGTGTCGTTGCCAGGCCCAACCCGCTCGCCGCCGCGATCAGCGTCGAACCCGTCAGCCGACGAACCAGCACGACGGTCGTCGCCGCGGCGAATGCCACGGCGAGCAACGAGAGAACGGTGATCCGGAAGGCCGGCTCGCCGAGCGGCGCGAGCAGGAGATTGGCCGCGAAACCAAGCAGCACATAGGTGGGGTAGCCGGTCGGGTGGGCGGTCCCGAGCAGGGGCAGGACGGTCTGGAACTCGCCGGTATCCCAGAAGCCGACACCGGGCATCAGGCCCGACCAGGCGTTGAGGACGACCGCGACCGCCACGAGGAGGGGCGGTCCGCCGACCAGCACCAGGCGCACGATCGTGGCGGCGGACGGCGTTGCCAACGGCCACGGCCTCGGCGAGCGGATCACCATCCCAGCACGTTGCCCCAGATCACGCCCCACAGGTTGATGGCGATCGACGCGCCGATCAACGCTGTGCCGAGCCAACCGACGCCGCTGCGGCGCGCCACCCCGACGACCACAAGGAGCACCGCGAACACCACGAAGTCGTTGCTGAACCGGTAGCCGAACTGGACCCAGCCCTGGCTGAAGTGCATGAGGTTCACGAGCCCGATGCCCAGCACTGCGAGCGCCGCACCGGCGACGAGGCGTGATCGCGCGCCCAGGATCGCCGGCAGGGCGAGGAGATAGGCCGGGCTGGTGAAGAGGAGGCCCATGCCGATGTCACGCGGGATCGCGATCGGACAGGCCGGATCGAACAGCCCGCGGACGGCGCCGGCAGCCGTGCACAGCGTCCGGACGGGGATGCCGGCGCTCGTGAGCTGGTCCGGCAGGAAGGCCGGCGTCGACAGGAACATGATCGCGAGGTTCTGGGGAAGGTAGCGCAGGTCCTCGAGGCCCCAGGCCGGGTTGTAGTGGAGGCCCGGATAGCCAATCGCCTCGAGGCGATAGAGATATTCGTACACGGGCGTGAAGAGGTGCCCGGTCGAGGCCAGGTTGTAGAGGGCCAGGGCACCGATCGGAATGGCAGCGCCGACAGCCGCCGAGAATGATCGCCGGGGCCACGAACCCCCCGCGCCCACGAGCATGAAGAAGGGGGCGCCAAAGGCGATCGTGATCCGAGCCGTGCAGGCGACGCCGAACAGGAAGCCGGCAAGGACCTGGCGGGGCTCGAGCAGGCGCAGCGGGGCACGCAGCGCCCTGCCGAGGCCGGCCACGAGGTCCCGCCTGCCAGGGGCCGCATCGACCTCTCGGTCAGCCTCCGGGTCTCCGCCGAGGGCAACGCCGACGGCCAGGAGCAGGAACGTGACGGCGACCACGTGGGCGAAGAGCCAGGTGGTCCCGAGCTGGGCCGCGTACCAGAAGACCGTCCCGAAGGCGAAGAAGAGCGTTGCGGCGAGACGGACCGAGCGCGACACGGCCAGCCTGCCGAGGGCCCACCAGCACAACCCGACGTCGATGGCGCCGAGCGCGACCGAGACCGCCCGGTGGTCGGTGGCGAGGCCCCACATCGCCACGAACGGCAGGAGGACCACCGCCGGCAGCGGCGGAAACGGCAGCAGGCCCCGGCCGGTCAGGTCGCCGTTGGGGCCGCTGATCGGGAAGACGTCCTGGAAGTAGTCGTTGCCCGGCGAGCCCGGGCCACCCGGCACCGGCCAGTCGATGGCCGCCCGGCCGTCGAGGAATGCCAGGGCCTGCCAGACGAAGTGGTTGTACAGGCGGTCGCTTCCGGGCAGCCCATAGGCGAGCAGGGCAAGCGCCACCAGGCCGGAGCCGATCGCCATCGACGGCAGCCAGGCAAGCGGGTCGGCGAGGGTTTCCCGGGCCCATGAGCCCGCGGTCCCTGATCGGCGATCTGCTACATTCGGCCGGCGGACGCGAATTTCTCCAACCACCTCATCGCTCGCAGGAGGCCGATTCCCGTTTGGTAGGCCCCGACGTCGGCGCGGCCGACCCGGGCAGGGGAGCGCCGTCGCGGACGGGGGCCGGAGGAGCCGCCGGCGGCCTCCTGGTCGTTCTGGTCCTGGGGCTCGCCTTCCGGCTCATCATCGCATACGCCCTGCCTGGTTCCGGCTTCGGCGCCGATATCGCAGCCTTCCGGTTCTGGGCCCAGGATCTCGCCGCTCACGGCCTCTACGGCTTCTACGACCGGCCGTTCTTCCACGACTACACACCGGGCTACCTCTACGTCCTGTGGGTCGTCGGACAGGTCGGCCGCTTCGCGGGCGGAATCGGCGACCTGATCAAGGTCCCGCCGATCCTCGCCGATATCGGCCTCGGCTGGCTGGTCTGGTCGATGGTCCGCGAGCTCGGCGGCGGCACGCGCGCCGCGCTGCTCGGCGCCGCCCTCGTCGTCGCCAACCCGGTGTCATGGTTCGACAGCGTGGTCTGGGGCCAGGTGGACTCGGTGGGGGTCCTGGTGCTCCTGCTGGCGGTTCGCGAGCTGTGGCGCGACCATCCCGAGCGCTCGGCTGTCCTCGCCGTGCTGGCGGCGCTCATCAAGCCGCAGCTCGGGATCCTCATCCCGATCGTCGCCGTCGTCACGATCCGGCGGGCGCTCCGACCGCGAGGCGCCTACGGCGACGACCCGCCGCCCGACGGCAGCGGCATGTTTGGCTGGGAGCGCCGGCTTCGGGGGCCCGTGCGCATCGCGACGACCGCTTTGGCGGGGCTGGCGACCGCCTTCGCACTGTCGGTGCCGTTCGGGCTCAGCCTGCCTGGCCTGATCCTCCGGATCTTTGCCACGGCGGCGGGCTACCCGTACCTGTCGGTCAATGCGTACAACCCCTGGGCGCTCGTCAGCCAGGTGCAGTCGAATGGCTCGGTCGTCGGGGTAGCGGTGAATCGCCTGTGGGTCTGCGACACCACCGCGACGCCGGGCGGCCCGCTGATCGTCAGGCTCTTCGACTGGGTCATCTGGCGATCGCCGGCCAGCACGGTCAGCTGCCCGGACGGGTACATGATCGGCCCGCTGCCGGCGGTGCTGTTCGGCGCCCTCCTGTTCCTCGTCGTCGCAGCGGTGGTGATAGCGCTCGTCGCCCGCCGGCCCGATCGGCGGACGATGCTCGTCGGCCTGGCGGTCCTCGCACTGGCGTTCTTCATCCTGCCAACCCGCGTCCACGAGCGCTACATCTTCCCGATGGTCGCCATCGGGGCGATCCTCGCCGCGGTCTCGTGGCGCTGGCGCCTGGCCTACCTCGTCTCCGCGGTCGCGACCTTCGCCAACCTCTACGCGGTCCTCACGATCCTCTATCCGGGCGTGCGGATCAGGGACTGGCTGGGGATCGGGCCGACGCTGGTGTCGTACTGGGGCGTGGCCGTCATCGCGATCGCCCACACCGCGGTCTTCCTGTGGGTGCTCAGCGAGCTTCGTCCCGCCGCCCTGCGCCGGCTGGGCGGCGAGATTCGGGCCGAGTCAGATGAGGCCGAAGGTCTCGGGGCGCTGGAGCCCGCGTGGCGGGTCGCGGAGCCCAGACTGCCCGTGGCGGAGCCTGCCCTGGCAGCGGCCGCGCCGATGCTGTCGCTGTCCGAGCCGAACATGTCGGGCGCCGAGCCAGCCGCGGCAGCCGACGATGCGTGGCTGGCCGCGGAGACAACCGCGGAGCCTGATGTCGCAGTCCCTCCGCCCGGCGTCATGATGCCGCCATCCACGGGCCTGGAGTGGCGAGACGTCGTCGGACGCCGGCCCGTCCATGGCGCACGCCCGCTGCTCGAGGCGAGCCCCCCGGTTGTCCGACCCGTATGGAACGAGCGGCCGCCGGCCGGCGAGCTCGGTCCGATCGAGTGGCTGCGGAGCCGGCTGCGAGATCGCCCCATCCGGCCCGACCGAACGGGGGCCCTGGCCGGCGAGGGCGGCGGCCGCCTCGATCGGCTCGACCTGTGGCTGCTCGCCGTCCTCGTAGTGAGTCTGCTGACGGTCCGGATGTGGCGGCTCGGCGAGCCCTACCAGATGCACTTCGACGAGGTCTACCACCCCCGAACCGCCACCGAGTTCCTGCAGAACTGGCGGTACGGCATCTCGCACGACATCTACGAGTGGACCCATCCGCATCTCGCGAAATACGCGATGGCGGTCGGGATCGTGGCCTGGGGCGAGGATCGGACCGCCGCGACCAGCAAGCTGGCGATGACCGTGACCGACGCGGCGATCGAGCCGCGCTGGGATGACGCCATGAACAGGTATCGCATCTCGGGCGATCGGCTGTGGGTTGCCAGCGGCGACGGGGTCCGGGCGTTCGACCTCGCGACCCGGGCGCAGGTTGGCCTGCTGCCGGTGGCCGGAGCGATGTCCGTCGCCGTGGACCAGGCGGGCCACCGGGTGTTCGTCGGGACCGCGGACGGCGACATCAGGGTCGTCGACGCCGGCGTCCTGGACACCGCCCGCGCCGGTGACCCAGCCCCGGTGCCACAGGCGCTCTCGCTCCTCGAGGCGGGCGGGCCCGTCCGGCTGCTGTTTGCCTCGACCGACGGCTCGGCACTGGTGGCCGTCGTCAGTGAAGGGGAGGGCGCGGACGGCGTACCCGCCGGGGACGGCAGCGCGAGCGCCGACACGATCGTCACCTTCGATCCGCGGTCCGCCATCGAGCTCGGGCGCGTGACGCTTCGCGGGGTCGGCCAGCTGACCGACGGTGGCCCGGCGCGGATCGCGATCGCCAATGCCGACGGGGTCGCCTTCCTCGACGCGACCACGGGCGCCCTGGGCCCGGAAGTCAAGCTGCCCGGGCCCGCGGCCGGGGTCGCCCGGACCTTCGGGTTCGGGGACGACGACCGGCTGTACGTGTCCTACACCGACGCGGTCGGCGACAGGCTCGTGGCGGCCGTCAACGACATCTCCAAGGCCGAGGACAGCCCGAAGATCGGCGGCTCATTCCATGTGCCCGGCTCGACGGTCGGCCCGGTCTTCTTCGATGTCGCGACCCAGATGCTCCACGTGCTCGGCAGCGTCGCTCCGCCGGGCGACGGCTTTGCGGCACGGGGTGGCGCCGAGGGCGACGCCACGGTCTACGTGATCGAGCCCCACGGCAACGCGGTCTACGCGGACGCGGTCCTGCCGTTCAGTCCTGCGGCCATCGTCCTCGATGACAACCAGCGCTATCCATCCGGCGATCGCCAGCAGCTGCTCGCGCTGGCCTCGGACGGCACGATCGCGACCGTCGAGACGGGCAGTCACGCCTTCGCCTGGCGAGTGCCCGGGGTCCTCGCCGGCGTGGCCATGGGCGCATTGGTGTACCTGCTCACGCGGCTCCTGTTCCGTCGCCGCGAGGTGGCCCTGCTGGTCGGTTTCCTGACCCTGTCCGACGGACTGCTGTTCGTCCAGAGCCGGATCGGCATGAACGATTCGTACGTCGGGCTCGGCATCCTGGCCGCGTACACCCTGTTCGCCGCGCTGTGGCTCAGGCCTGGCGGAGGGCGCCGCCATTGGCTCGCGTTTGCGCTGGGCATGCCGATCATCGGCCTCAGCCTGGGGCTGGCACTCGCCTCGAAGTGGGTCGCGGCATATGCCATCGGCGGCCTGGGCATCCTCGCATTGGCCCGCAGCGCCCTGGGCCGCGTCCTGCTGCTGGCGGGCCTAGTGCTCGCGACCACCGTCCTCGGCTACATCGCGATCTCGGTGCCGGAGGGCGAGACCGGCGGCAACTACCTGTTCCTCGCAATCATGGTTGGCCTGACGCTGGCCGCCGTCATCGCCAATGTCGTCCATCCGGTGGCCTGGAGCTGGGCCGAGCAGCGGCTCGCCATCGGGGCCCCGATCGCCGCGGGCGCCGTGATCGTGCTGGCAGCGCTCTCGACCGGCCAGGCGAGCACGCGACTGGACCTCGGGCCCATCACGGCGACCCCGGTGGACCTCGGTTTCCTCAGCTTCGGCCTTGCGGCGGCGGTCTACTCCGTGTTCTTCCTGGTCGGCCGGTTCGGCTACGGGCCAATGGCTCGCGCCCCTGATCCGGGTGACCCCGTGCGGTTGCTCGATCCACCGACCCCGGCACCGCGCGGCTGGCTCAACGTCGGGTCCGGCTTCGGCCTCCCGGCGCTGTGGACGCTCGCGTGCCTCGTGGCGATCCCGATCGGGGTCTACGTCCTGTCCTACCTGCCCTGGGCGATGGTCGAAGGCCATCAGCTGTGGCCAGGCTGGCCGGCCGGCAACACCGGCCGGACCCTCCTCGAGCTGACCGGCGACATGTATCGCTACCACAACAACCTGAGCACGCCGCATCCGGCGTCATCGCCGTGGTGGGCCTGGGCGTTCGACCTCAAGCCGGTCTGGTTCTACGAGGAATCGTTCGCTGGTGGAACGGCGGCATCGATCTACAACGCCGGCAATCTCGTGGCATGGTGGCTCGGGATCCCGGCCATGGGTTTCATCGCCTGGCAGGCGTTCGCCCGCCGGAGCGCCGCCCTGGCCCTCGTCGCGATTGCCTTCGCCTGCCAGTGGATCGCCTGGTCGCGCATCGACCGCGCCGCGTTCCAGTACCACTACTACACCGCCCTGCCGTTCCTCCTGATCGCGGTCGCGTACTTCCTGGCCGAGCTGTGGAACGGAGCGTCGCGGCGGACCTGGCTTCTGGCGCGGATCGCCGCCGGGATCGCGGTGCTGGCCCCGTTCGGGTTGTGGCTCCTCCACCGGCCGCTGTGTGCCTTCGTCCGGGTGACCGCGGTCAACCCGGGGTCGCAGGCCTGCCCGACCCTGATCCCTGACCTCGTGGTCAGCCCGCGGGCCGTGGCCATGGCCGTGGTCATCGCGGTCGGGGTGGTCCTGCTCCTCCGGATCCTGCTCTCGATCGGCGACGATTCGGCCGGCGAACGGGCTCGCGCGGCGCGACTGCGCGACCATCTCCTGGCCGCGATCGTCACCGCGGTCGGCACGACGATCGCCTTCGTGGCGGCGACCACGCTGTTCGCGGACAAGGCGGCGATCCGCCTGACGGGGGTGCCGGTGGAGCCGATCGCGCTGATCGTGACGCTCGCCCTGCTCCCGGTCGCGGCGCTGGTGGCGACGGCCCGTGACGCCCGCCGCTACGTCGCCGGCGCGGTGATCACGATAGGGTTCTGGTTCGTGCTGTGGTACCCGAATCTCGCGGCCTTGCCGCTGCCGGCGAACATCCACAATGCCTACCAGGGCGTGCTGCCGACCTACCTGTACCCTTTCCAGTTCCCGGTCAGCACGCTCGCCCGCGCGGCCACCCCGCCACCCCTGCTGGCACCCGGTCCGATCGCGCTGCTGATCTCACTCGGCGCCGTCGCGGTCGCCGTCGGCTACAGCACCTGGAGCTGGCGGATCGCCCTCGCCGAACGGCGCCGTGCAGCTGCCCGCGGATTGTCGAGCGCCGAAGGCAGCAGGGATTAGGCCGCCGGGAGCGACGGCTCCGGCGGACGCAGTGAGGGCTCCGGCGGACGCAGTGAGGGCTCCGGGGCCAGGATGGCCAGTCGAGGCGATGCGGGAACCTCGGCATGGAACGACGCCGGCAGCTCGTCCTGCGCCGCCAGGCGCCTGATCACGAAGTTGTAGTAGTCCTCGACCCGGCCGGTCACGCGCTCCCAGCTGAACTCCTCGGCCCGCTCCATCCCCGAGTCCGCCATCGCCTCGCGCCGGGCGTCGTCGGCCAGGATCGTTCCGAGGGCCGCGGCGAGTGCCTTGGGCGAGCGGGGCGGCACCAGGAGCGCCTCGCGGTCGCGTCGAACGACGCCCTTGTAGCCGTGGATATCGCTGCACACGATCGCCGTGCCGGCGGCCATCGCCTCGAGCAGGACGATGCCGAATGATTCTCGGCCCGTCGCGGGCGAGCAGTACACGTCGGCCGTCTTGAAGAGGGCGTCGCGCTCCTCGTCGGAGATCCGGCCGAGGAACTCGACCCCAGCCAGCTTGCGGGTGAGGATGTAGCGCCTGGCCTCCCGCTCCTGGGGGCCGCCACCGACCACCAGGAGCCGGCACTGGCAGCCGGTCTTGCGCAGGATCCGATAGGCCTTGAGCAGGTCGAGCAAGCCCTTCCGCGGCTCGAAGCGGCCCACGAACAGGATGTTGCGGGTGCCGTCCTGCCAGCGGGCGATCGGCACGGCACGCCGGAAGCGGCCCGTATCGACCCCGTTGGGGATCACCCGGTACTCGCCCGGAAAGAAGCGATCGATGAAGTGGCGAGCCGCTGCCGAGACCGCGATCCGGCCGTGGAGACGCTGCGCGTACGAGCCCATGATCTTGGAGCCGAGCTCGTAGGCCGGCGAAAAGCCGCCGTAGGCGTGGAAGGTGGCGATGTTCACGCTGGTCGACAGGCGCAGCACGATCAGCGACAGGAAGGGCACGAATGGCTCGTGGAAGTGGAGGACGTCGAACTGCTCGCGCTCCAGCACGTCGCGGACCTGCGACAGGTAGCGCGGCGAGAGGGTGATGGTGCCGACCGAGCCGTTGGCCGGGACCGAGAAGCCCTTGCCGATCCGGATCACGTCGCCTTCCGACGCCCGCTGCAGGCCGTGGCTGCTGGTCAGGATCCGGACGTCGTGGCCCCGCAGCCGGAGGTTCTCGTAGAGGTAGCGGACGTGCTGGTTCACGCCGCCCGGCAGCGGGTAGACGTACGGCGTGACGAGGCCGACCTTCACCGTGAGCGGCCCGTCCCGCCGGCCGCGGCGCGCTCGACGGCGGCCCGGTCATAGCCCAGATCGCGGCGCGTGCCGTCGCCGCGCAGCCGGCCCCGGAGGTCGGCGCGGGCGTCGCGGCTGTACTTCTCGAGCTGTCGGCGGAAGGTCGCAAGCTGGATGGCGGTCCCGTGGAAGGAGCCGTGGTGGTGGGTCGTGGCATCGGCGATGGCCACTCGCAGCGCCGCACCGTCAGTGCCCGAGAAGGTGGTGTAGCCGGCGCCGATGGCCTCCACCGCATGGGCATCGGAGTTGCCCAGCCTGGCCAGGCCGTGCTCGTCGGCAAAGCGGACCACCCGGCCGTGCCACGGCCGCCCGAGGGTGGTCGGATTGAAGGCCTCGATGGCATCCGGCCGGTAGCGCGGCTCATCGGCCAGCAGGCGGCGGAGGAGGAAGCCCTGGGCGCACAGCGGATACGGCACCAGGGGGTGGGCCGGGACGGCGAGCCCGCCCTGGGCGTGGATCTCGGCAATGGTGGTCCGCATCGAGCGGAACGGCTTGATGGGACGCTCGATCCAGAGGGCCAGGAGATGCCCGCCGAGGGTGGTGACCTCCTCGCCGACGATGACCTCCGCGCGGTGGCCGCGATCCAGCGCCATCTCGCGGGCGACGACCGCTGCGTCGATCCGGTCGTGATCGGTGATGGCGATCACATCGAGCTCGGTGTGCCGCTCGACTCGATCGAGGACCTGGGCGACGCTGGCGGTGCCGTCGGAGGCGAGGGTGTGGATATGCAGGTCGGCCCGGCCGAGGCGCTGGGTCATGCCGCGGGCTCGGCTTCGAGGCTGCCCGTCCCGATCGCGGCGCGCGGATCGAGGTCCGGCCAGATCGGCGCGAGGAGGCCCCACCACTGCTCCGGCGCGATCGCGAGGGCGGTCTCCATCGCGGCCGCCACGTTGCGGGTCGTCGCGGCCAGGCGCTCGCGGCGCGTGCCGTCCTCGGGAGTCTCGATCGGGGCAAGGCGGCCGGCGTACTGCCCGTTGCCCAGGCGGCGGACGGCGGCGAGATACAGGGGCCGGCCCGATTCGAGGGCCAGGAAGGCGGGGCCCGCCGGCAGCGGCGCCGGGACCCCGAAGAACGGCACGTCGAGCGTCCCGCCGGCGACGTTGCGATCGGCGACGAGACCCACCGGACGGCCCTCCTTCAACGCCGCAAGGAGGCTCCGCCGGGCGTCGCGCAGGCCGATGATCTCGACACCGACGGAGCCCCGCGAGCGGCGCATCCAGGCCTGCAGCGCGGGGTCGTCGAGGGTCTCCATCGGGGCCCGGATCGAACGTCCCCCGCGGACCGCCGCGAACAGGGCCGGATACTCGATCGCGCCGAAATGCATCCCGACGAAGATCGCCGGGGCGTCCTCACCGAACGCGCGAGCCACTGGTTCGGGGGTCTCGATGTGCAGTCGCTGCTCGACGTCGGCCCGACCGCGTCCCGGCAGGCGCGCGATGTCGAGGTAGTAGCGGGCGGCCTCCCGGAACGTCGCCCGCAGCAGGCGCTCGAGCGCCGCCGGATTGGTCGCCGCCGCGGCGACCCGCCGTCCCCCCAGCCCGTGCGCGGCGAGGTAGCCGACGGTCCGCTGGAGGTTCCGTCGGCCGAGTGCGGCGCGGCCGGGCGAGAGCCGGTACCAGAGCTCACCCGCGGCGCTCGCCCCGGCGTCCAGGGGACGTTCCGGAAGGACGACGAGGAGCCGCGACGCCAGCGCCAGGAGGCGGGCGCGGAGCCGCTGGACCACCGTCCCGCGGCCCCCGCGGTCGGTCATGCCGGCGAGGCCTCGGCTGCCGAGGAACTGTCCCCCGGCGAGTCCGAACGTCCCGCCAGCCGGCCTGCGTCGCCGACTGTCGCCTCCGAAGCTGCCGCGGCTGCAGCCAGCCGGGCCGTGCGCGTCGCGTCGGACTCGCGCTCCGGCTGGAGCTGCAGTGCCATCTCGGCGGCCCGCTGCTCCAGCATCGCGCTCTCGGCCGGATCGGATGGCCAGATCGGCTTGAACGAGTACCACTGCGCGGGGGCTGCGGCGATCGAGGCGGCGACGGCATCGGCGAGCTTCTGGGTCGCGGCCAGGAGATCCGCCGGCGCGCTGGACGGGACGTCGATCGGCTCGGCCATCGCGGCGTGGAAGGTCCGGCCGCCGGGCTGGCGGCGGATCGCGATCGGGACGATGCGGGCACCGGTCTTCGCCGCCAGGGCGGCCGGGCCCGCCGGCAGCGTCGTCCATGCCCCGAACATGCGAACCGGGATGCCGTCGCGGCGGTAGCCCCAGTCGACGAGGAGGCCCAGCATCTCGCGTCGCCGCAGGACGCCGTAGACGTCCCGGATGTTGCGCCACGGGACGATCCGGACGCCCCACTGCTCCCGCGTTCGTTTGAACTCCTCGAACATCTCGGGGAACGACGAATCGTCGGCCAGGACGCTGATCGGCCAGCCGCGGGAGGCGATCCCGGCGGCCACGGCCTCGTTGTTGCCGATGTGGCCGAGGGCGAAGATCACGCCGCCGGGCGAGCTCTTCCAGACCTGTTCGACGGCGTCGAGATCGACGTCCGGGACGAGGTTGGCCGCCTCTTCGCGGGGCAGCAACGGCAGGCGCATCGTCTCGACGAGGTAGCGGGCGTATTCCGCGTACGCGTCGAGGGCCGTCATCCGGACCCGGCGATCACCCGGCGGCAGGCCGAGGACGTGCCCGAAGTTGGCGTTCGAGGAGCGTCGCTTCGTCGGCCACAGCAGGTATGACAGCTGGGCCAGGCGGGCGATCACCGAGCGCAGCAACGACGGCGGAATACGCACCGCGAGCCGGGACATCACGCGGTAGCCGACGACCGCGGATCGCTCGACGATGCGCGAGCCGCGGGGCCGTCGCCGCTGCGGTTGCCGCCCGCGGAGCGGCTCGGCGAGGCGCCGTTCGGGAGCGGTCACGCCTTGGCGGTGGAAGCCCTGGCGGCCGCCGGCTTGGCGTCGCGCGCGGTCGACCCCGGGCTGGCAAGCTTGCGGAGCGTCCGCTTGACCGGCGCCTCGGTCCCGACGAGCGCCTCGTTGTCGTCGCCCTTGATGAAGGCTTCGACCCGGTTGAAGGCGATGTCGTCGTGGATCTGGTTCGGTGGGCTCTTCATGAAGTAGGCCGACGGCGCCACCAGGGTGCCCTTCAGCCCGCGGTCGAGGCCGAGCTTGAGGCAGCGGATGGCGTCGGTCACGACGCCGGCGCTGTTGGGGCTGTCCCAGACCTCCAGCTTGAGCTCGACGTTCAGCGGCACGTCGCCGAAGGTCGTGCCCTCCATCCGGATGTAGCACCACTTGCGATCCTCGAGCCACGGCACGTGGTCTGACGGGCCGACGTGGACGTTGTCAGGATCGAGGTCGTAGTCCAGCATCGAAGTGACGGCGTTGGTCTTGCTGATCTTCTTGGACTCGAGCCGCTCCCGCTCGAGCATGTTCAGGAAGTCGGTATTGCCGCCGAAGTTGAGCTGGTAGGTCCGGTCGAGCCGGACGCCGCGGTCCATGAAGAGGCGGGTCAGGACGCGATGGCTGATCGTCGCGCCGACCTGGCTCTTGATGTCGTCGCCGATGATCGGCAGGCCTTCCTTGGCAAAGCGACGCTGCCAGTACGGCTCGCGACCGATGAAGACCGGGATGCAGTTGATGAAGGCGACGCCGGCGCGGAGCGCCTGCTCGACGTACCACTTGGTGGCTTCCTCGCTCCCGACGGGGAGGTAGGAGACCATGACGTCGACCTCGCGCTCCTTCAGGATGCCGACCACGTCGGCGGTCGGGCCGGGGGCCTTCTCGATGATCTGGCTGAGGTACTTGCCGAGGCCGTCGTGCGTCATCCCGCGCTCGACCTTCACGCCGAGGTGGGGCACGTCCTGGAAGACGAAGGTGTTGTTCGGCTTGGTGTAGATCGCCTCGGACAGGTCCTTGCCGACTTTGTTCTTGTCGACGTCGAAGGCGGCCACGAACTCGATGTCGCGGACGTGGTAGCCGCCGAGGTTGACGTGCATCAGGCCGGGGACGAAGTCGGTCTCGGCAGCGTTCTCGTAGTAGGTGCGGCCCTGGACGAGGCTGCTGGCGCAGTTGCCGACGCCGACGATGGCGACCCGGATCTTGCCGTCCTTGCGGCGCGAGCCGGCCCATGTCCCGGTGCCGCTGCCGTTGCCGGCGTTGGGATTGTTGCCGTTGGTGGGGCTCATGCGTTGCTCCTTGGCTGATTGGCCGACTTGTTGGCAGCGGCCTGCGCGCGAACGTGCAGGACGCGCTGGATGACGGTGATGGTTCCGCCGAGGGCGATGAGCCCAAGGGCGTACTGGATGACAAGGATTCCCATGGGCAGCGCGGCTCCGCCGGCGCAGGTCGCACAGCTGGTCTCGATCGTCGTTCCGATGATTCCGCCGGCGACGAGTCCGACCGCGAGGATGACCAGGCGGACCTCGCGCGGCATGATCCCGACCGCCGCCATCCCCGTCCCGGAGGTGAAGCCCAGGCCTTCCGACTTGGCCCGGGTGTAGCTGACCATGAACGCGGCCGCCATCGCCGCCGCGGCGAACAGCGGAGCGTCGACCCAGCCCGCGGACCCGAGGCCGGCGACGATGCCGAGGTAGAGGAGGGCCTCACCCGCGCGGTCGAACACCGAGTCCATGAAGGCACCCAGGTTCGATGCCCGGCCGGTGACCCGCGCGAGCGCGCCGTCGAACAGGTCGAACACACCGAACCCGAGGGCGAGGACGCCGGCCGCGACCCACAGCTGGTTCGCGGCGGCGACGGCGGCCACGGCAGTGCCGACGAAGCCGAGCACGGTCAGCGCGTCGGGGCTCAGGCCGAGGCGGCCGAGCGCCACCGCGACCGGGGTCGCCAGCTTGCGGACCCGCTGGCGCGCCGCCGGGGTCACCAGGGACCCGGTCATGAGACCACCTGGCCGGCGGGTCGCGGAATGCCGAGGATCTGGCGCTCATCGGCGGCGTAGGCGTCGAAGGCCTCGGGGAGCAGGCGCGACACGGTCTCGCGGCCGGCGCGCCGTGTCTCGATCAGCCCGGCCGCGCGGAGGCGACCGAGATGCCAGGAGACGAGGGGCTGGCTCAGCCCGATGTGCCCGATGAGCTCCGACACGCTGGCGTCGCGCTGGGCGAGGCGCTGAACGATCCGCAGCCGGTTGACGTCGGCGAGGGCCTTGTGGACCAGGCGCAGGGCCCGCAGCTCGTCGGGTTGGTCGACGACGGCGGCGATGGTCGAACGGATGTGGGCGGGCGAGGGGGACAGTGGACGGGTCTCCGAAGCCGTGCTGACGGCACGATCCGATGCCGAAGGATCAACGATTGTTTATATGAATATGCCCCGACCACGGGCCCGATGTCAAGACCGAGAGGTCCGATCGCCCTGCAGCCAGTCGCTCGGCCACCAGCCGCGCCACAGCCGCACCCCGAGCCAGAGTGCAACGACCGCCGGGATCGCGAGCCAGGCCAGCAGGCCAACCAGGACGACGCGACCGAGGTCGAGGGCCGTCGCGGTGAGCGTCGCCGCCGAGCCGGCCGCGCTCGCATTGTCGCCGACTCTCTCCAGCTGGCGGGCCAGGTCGCGCAGGTCTGCCGCCACACCGGCACTGTCGCTGACGTTGGTCGTGATCGTGATGGCCGCCGTGTGCAGGTCCCCGGACAGGAGCCGCGAGCTCGAGGCCACCTGGGCGAGCGATGCGGCCGCGGCGCCGAACGGCTGCGTGCCGAAGACCTGGATCGACGCAGCCTGGGCCATGGCGTCCATGGAATCGGCGAGCTGGGCAGTCAGGACGGCGGCATCCTCGGCCGCCGCGGCACTCGCGGTCAGGCTGATGCTCGCGTTCGCGGCGCTGTCGGCAGACCGATTCAGGGCCGCGGCGGCGGGTTCGATGAGGTTCACGAGCTCGGCCCGCTGCCGGTCCAGGGACGCTGCGACGCCGGCGAGGGCGCCCAGGGAGCCCAGCACCAGCGCGGCCGCCGCAGCGGTCAGGATCAGCCCGGCCAGCCCGAAGGCGGCCAGCGAGAGCCCCAGGTTCCGGCGGCGAAGCTGGCCCGCAGTCATTGCGGTCAGGATGGTCGCAGATCGCGCCGCAGGAGGGCCCAGCTCGAAAGCAGCAGCACGGCGGCGAGGACCGCCAGCGCCCCGACCTGCCACGGGTGCGTGATCGCGCCGCGCAACAGCAGATCCTGCAGCAATGAGATGCCGTGGGTGACCGGGAGCGCGTACGCGGCGATCTGGACGGGTCGCTCGAACTCGTCGATTCGAAGAACGAAGCCGCTGAAGAACATGGAGGCCAGCAGCGCGAGCAACGACAGCTGCACGGCCTGGCGCTCCGAGTCGGACACCGCCGAGATCAGTAGCCCCAGCCCGAGCGAGGCGAGGAGCAGCAGGGCGACCACCCCCGCAACCGTCACCGGCTGGCTCAGCATCGGCACCCCGAGCACGCCGATCAGCAGCGCCATCGAGACCGCGGCCAGAAAGCTACCCAGCAGCCCGAAGGCGAGGACCTTGCCGATGACCAGCTCGGTGGCCCGCAACGGTGAGACCCGGAACAGCTCCATCGCGCCGCTGGTCCGCTCCCGTACGATCGACAGCGCCAGCAAGGTCACGGCCATGTGCTGGAGCACGAGGGCCAGCGCCGCCGGCCCGTAGAAGGCGACGATCCCGGGCTCCGACGGCGCCAGGTTGATGGTCACGGCCCTGGTCGGCGAGGCGATCACCTCGGCCGGGATGTTAGCCAGCTCCTCGCCCGCGATCTTGAGGACATAGCCCTCGCCCGCCGCCACACCGAGGCGGTAGATCTCCGCGTTCACGTCGGCGGCGAGCGTCTCGGCGAGGAAACCGGCGTAGTTCGCCTGGACCGGGTCGCTGACGTTGATCTCGACGGTCAGCTCGGAGTGGCGGCCATCCTTGAATGAGGCCTGGGGATCCGACGGCGCGATGATGACGAGGTCGATCTCATCGGTCCGCAGGCGCTGCTCGGCGGCGGCGCGGTCCTGGACGACGTCGACGAGCGTCACCCCGCGGGTCTCGAAGGTCTTGTAGCCCTCGGCAGT
Source organism: Candidatus Eiseniibacteriota bacterium (assembly GCA_035633135.1). Taxonomy (GTDB): domain Bacteria; phylum Chloroflexota; class Limnocylindria; order Limnocylindrales; family CSP1-4; genus UBA5189. Next base: position 3,973 of record DASQFM010000219.1, on the reverse strand, counting down.
GGTCGGCAGCCCGGAGGTTGGGGCAACCACCAGGATCGCCTGCAGCTCGCGCCTGACGCCGTGATAGCCGAAGCCGAAGACGGCCAGGATCAGGAAGGGCCCGAGGACGAGGCTGAGGACCGCGCCGGGGCGACGGAAGACCTCGACGATCTCCTTGCCGGCAAGGGCCAAGATTCGAAGCAGCGCCTTCATCGCGCGCCAGGCTGGTCCGGAGGAGCCTGGGGCGGACCGTCGGGCGCCGACGGGACCTCGGCTGCCGCAGCTGCCTCGGGTGCCGCGGGATCCGCTTCGGCCTCCGCGGGCCTTGCCTGGGCCGGCGCTGGCTGGGCCGCCAGTGCCCGGGCCGGCGCTGGCTGGGCCGCCAGTGCCCGGGCCGGTTCGGGCGTCGGTTCCCCGGCCGGCGCTGCGGCCCTAACCTCCTCGTCGTGCTTGATGAGCGTCGCGAACACGTCATCGAAGGTCGGGTGGAAGGTGCCCACCGAGACGACCTCCCCGCCGACCGCTTCGATCGCGGAGACCAGGTTCAGCGTGGCGGTCGCGGCATCGTCGACGACGACCTGGAACTCGCGCAGGCCTGTCTGGTGGGTCCCCCGGACAAACGGCAGCTGGTCCAGCGTGGCGGCATCGAAGACATCCCTGGCGGCAACCTCCAGGATCTCGCCACCGAGCGCCTGGCGACGGAGCTCCTCGGGCGGGGCGAATCCGATGAGCCGGCCGCCGGACAGGAGGGCCACGACGTCGCACTCCTCCGCCTCGGTCACGTACTGCGTCGTCACGAGGGCGGTGACGCCGCCGTCGCGGAGGCGGTGCAGCTCGTCCCAGACCGTCCGTCGGAGGATTGGATCGATTCCGGCGGTGGGCTCATCGAGGACGAGCAGCTCCGGCTCATGCACCAGCGCGCAGGCCAGGTCGAGGCGCCGCTTCATGCCTCCCGACAGCCGGCCCGCGCGGCGGTTGCGAACCCCCCACAGGTCGAGGAGCTCCAGGACGGCACGCCGGCGTCGGCGCCGGCGGAACAGGAGCAGGCCATACAGGCTGGCCGCGAAGTCGACGTTCTCGGCCGCAGTCAGGTCCGCGTAGCGAGCGAACCCCTGGGGCATGTAGCCGATTCGCTCGCGGGTTCGGGTCTTGAGCCGCGCCGGGTCATCGCCGAGCACTCGCAGCCGCCCCGCGGAGGGCTCGAGGGATCCGATCAGCATCCGAATCGTCGTCGTCTTGCCGGACCCGGACGGCCCGATGAGCCCAACGATCGAGCCGGTCGGCACCTCGAGGTTCAGGTCCGACACGGCGACCAGCTCGTCGAACGTCCGCGTGAGTCCTTCGGCCGAGATCGCTGACCCGGGAATGTCGCACCTCCGCGCTGGTTCGGGTGGCAGCAGGACCGATCGGATCGCGGGCTCGCTGCGGCCGCGCACGCCACGAGATGCGACGGCGTGGCGCCAACTGTGGCGCCCGCCCGGTTGCAGGCAACGTCGATCGGCATGGCCGGGCGGCGACGGCCGCATTGCGACGCTGCGACCGGTGCATTGCGCCGGAGCCGCCAGGCGACCCCGCCGGGCGACCCGCGAGCTCCGCTGCCGACCGTGGCCCCGTGGCCCGTACACTCGTTCGATGGACCGCCGATCCAGCCTGGTCGTGCTGGCGATCCTCGGCGGGGCCGTCTTCCTGGCCGGGCTCGAGCTGATGGTGACGGCTGTCGCCCTGCCGTCGATCGTCGTCGACCTCGCCGACTGGACGGCGCTCAGAACCGCGTCATGGATCGTGAACGGCTACCTGCTCGCATCGATCGTGGTCATGCCGCTCGCGGGCCGGCTGGCCGATCGCTGGGGCACCCGGCGCCTCTTCCTGTTCGCGCTGGCGACGTTCACTCTCGGGTCGGTCCTGGCGGGCCGGGCCCAGAGCCTCGAAGAGCTCATCGCCGGCCGGGTGGTCCAGGCGATCGGCGGAGGCATCATCGTCCCGATCGCCACCGCTGCCGCGTCGCACCTGTTCGAGGGCCACGCCCGGCCGCGTGCGCTCGGCCTGGTCGGGGCGCTCACGTTCCTCGGCATGGCGGCCGGCCCGGTCGTGGGCGCCGCGATCGTGGGCTCGATCCACCCTGCTGCGGCGCTCGACGCCTTGCGGATCGAGGGCTCGCTGCGTGACGCCCTCGATGCGCCGTGGCGATATGTCTTCTACCTCAACCTGCCGATCGCGATCGTCCTGCTGGTGGCGGCCTGGGCCTCGCCGCAGCGCTGGGAAACCGTCCGGCCGGCGGGCCGGCTGGACGCGGCCGGCGCGGCGACGTTCTCGCTCGGCCTCGCTGCGGTGCTGCTGGGCCTCACCCTGGCGGGCAGCGATCGGATTGGCGGCATCGGCGCCGATCCGACCGCCGTCGTTGCCGTGCTCATCGCGCTCGGTGCCGCCGGCGTCCTCGCCGCGGTCCTCGCCGGGTTCAGCCGTCGCGACCCCTTCCTCGACCCGCGCTGGTTCCGGTCGATCCCGTTCACCTCCGCCGCGCTCGTGTCGCTCCTGACCGGGTACGCCTTTGCCACCGCGATCATCGGCGGCGCCGTGTTCGTGGACCGCGTGCTGTACGGCGGGCCCGACGTGCAGCGACTGGCGCTCGGGGCGCTGGCCGGGGCGACCGCGATCGGCGCGCTCGTCTCGGGGCTCGTGCTCCGGCTCGCAGGCCTGCGGCTCACCACTGCGGTCGGCCTGGCCCTCGCGATCGGGGCGCTCGTCCGGATGTCCAGCTGGTCGCCCGTGACAGGGATCGGCGAGATCGCGACCGGGCTCGGCGCGTTCGGCCTTGGGTTCGGCCTGACGGTCACGCCTCGCTCCACCGCTGCCGTCGAGGCCCTTGGTCGGGCGGCCTTCGGCATCGCCTCGGCGACGGTCACGGTGGCCCGCATGATCGGCATGGCCGTCGGGCTGGCCGTGCTCACGGCATTTGGGTCGACCGTGATCGATCGCCTGTGGCGGCAGATCTACGCCACGCCGGAGGCGTACAAGGCGTTCATCCCGGCGGCCCTCCGTGACCGACCCCTGAAGGATGGCCTCGTTGTCCAGGCGCTGGAGGACTGGGCTTCGGGCGAGGCTGCGCGAATCCTCGTCGGGATCTTCCTGGTCGCCGCGGTGGTGACGGCCATGGCCACCGTGCCCGCCCTCGCGCTCGGCCGGGCCGGCGCGCCCCGCCCGTCGACGGTGGAGGAATCAGCGAGCGATTCTGGGGACGACCGGGCGGCCCTGGCGTTGTAGGAGCCGGACCCTACTGACAGATCCGCGGGTGGGGCGCCGGGTGCGACGCCTCGAAGGTGGTCTTCTCGTTGAACAGGTAATCGGCCACTACCTGGAGCTTCGGGATCGTCCCGATCGGACCCTCGGACGTTTGCAGCCAGAGCCGCTCGATCGTGCCGTTGATCGCGTCCTCGAGGCTCGTCGTGTGGCGCCGGACCTCGGTGATCTGGTAATGGAAGACAGAGTCGTCGCTGGTGTAGACGTCGACGATCTGGCCGAGCATCGCCGCCCCGTCGTTGATCCTCGACTGGTCCAGCAGGGGCAGGAACATGCCTCTCCGGGCGTGGGCGTAGATGTAGCTTGACCCGCCCTGGCCCGGCTGGCTCAGTGACGGGAGGTACATCGCCACGTCGCACAGGGGAAAGGTCCCGTGCTCTTCCAGCTGGAGCATGATCGGCAGGTCGATGTTGAGGGTGTCGACGACGATCCGCGTGGCGACCCGATCTGACTTGAAGCTCGGCGCCGCGTCGAGGTCCTCGGGCAGGACGTCCACCAGCGGCGGCACGGTCGCGGTCGGGGCGAACGTCTCGAATGCCCGAAGGGCGGGCTGCGCTTCGACCGGGCTGGTGTAAGTCAGGATCCCGTTGGTGATGAGCGCGACGCCCAGGGCGGTCAGCAGCGCCGGCAGCAGCCTCGATCGAAATCGGTCCAGTACTTCACCCACGGCCGAACAGCCTATCAGGCAACCTGTGAC
>DASQFM010000218.1:0-13445 GCA_035633135.1 Candidatus Eiseniibacteriota bacterium | reverse complement strand
GAGCGACCAGGCGAAGGCGTCGCCGAGGAGCGGAGCGAGCGCACGCCAACGTGCGTGAGCGAGCACCGCAGGCGACAACGCACGCATGGTCGTCCGGCGCGGCGACCCTAAGACGCCCGAGATCGGCTAACCGTCTGCGATGTGAAGCACTCGATGACATCGCCCTCGACGATGTCGTTCGTCGACGCCAGGCCGATGCCGCACTCGAAGCCGGTCTGGACCTCGCGGACGTCGTCCCGGAAGCGGCGCAGCGATTCGATCCGGTCGGTGGCGATGACCTTGCCGCTGCGCCACAGCCGGGCACCGCCGCGCACGATCCGCCCCTCGGTGACGTATGAGCCCGCGATGACCTGGTTCTTGCCGATCCGGATGATCTGGCGAACCTCGGCGCGACCTTCGATCACCTCGACGATCTCGGGCTCGAGGAGACCGCCGAGGGCCTTCTCGATGTCGTCAGTCAGCTGGTAGATGATGTCGTACAGCCGGACATCGACCTTCTCGGCCTCCGCCGCCCGGCGCGCCGTCTCGCCGAGGGTGGTGTTGAAGCCGACGACGATGGCATTCGAGGCCGCGGCGAGCATGATGTCGTTGTCGCTGATCTCGCCCGCACCCTCGTGCAGGATGTTGAGCTTCACCTCATCGGTTGCCAGCTGCTCCAGCGAGTGGCGGATCGCGCCGAGCGAGCCGGACACGTCGGCCTTGAGGATGATCCGTAGCTCCTTGGCCTGGCCGGCCTGGATCTGGCGGTAGAGGTCCTCCAGGGTCGCTCGGCCGCTGCCCTCGCCGCCCTTGGCGGCCACCTCTGCCTGGCGCGCCTCGACGAGCGTGCGTGCGGCCTTCTCGTCGGGCACGACCCGCAGGATGTCGCCCGCTTCCGGGACCTCCGACAGCCCGAGCACGACCGCCGGGGTCGCCGGGCCGACCTTCTGGACCCGCTCGCCGTGCTCGTTCTCGAGGGCGCGGACGCGACCGAACGTCTCGCCCACGACGATGACGTCGCCGACGAGGAGCGTGCCGGTCTGGACCAGCGCTGTCGCGACCGGACCGCGGCCCTTGTCGAGGCGAGCCTCGACGATCGTGCCGACGGCGGGACGCTTCGGGTTGGCCTTCAGCTCCTGCAGGTCCGCGACGAGCAGGATCATGTCGACGAGGTCGTCGAGCCCCATCCCGCTGCGAGCGGACACCGGCACGAGGGGGGTATCGCCGCCGAACTCCTCGACGACGATGCCAGCGTCGGTCAGCTCGGTCTTGACGCGTTCGGGGTTCGCGTCGGGCTTGTCCATCTTGTTGAGGGCGATGATGATCGGCACCTTCGCCGCCTTGGCGTGGCTGATCGCCTCGAGGGTCTGGGGCATGACGCCGTCATCGGCCGCGACGACGACGACCGCGATATCGGTGACTCGGGCTCCGCGGGCGCGCATGGCCGTGAAGGCCTCGTGGCCCGGCGTGTCGAGGAAGACGACGCGCCGATCGCCACGGGTGACCTCGCTGGCGCCGATGTGCTGGGTGATCCCGCCTCGCTCCCCCGCCGCGACCGTGGTCGAACGGATGGCGTCGAGGAGGCTCGTCTTGCCGTGGTCGACGTGGCCCATGACCGTCACGATCGGGGCGCGCGGGACGAGGTCGGCCGCGTCATCCTCGGTGAACAGCTCCTCTTTGGCCGCTTCGGCGACGGGCGGCTCGCCGGCGTCGTGGCCGTTCGTCGCGGCGGCGCCGGCCTGCGGCTCGGCGACCTCGTAGCCGAGCTCGCCCGCGACGAGCGACGCCGTGTCGCGGTCGATGAGCTGGTTGATCGTGGCGAAGATGCCGCTCTTGATCAGCTCGCGGATGACGTCCGCGGGATTCACGGTCAGGAGCTCTGCGAGCTCCTTGACGGTGATCGTCGCCGGCAGCTCGACCGGCCCACGCTCGCGCGGCTCGGCGACCTGGACGGCCGCGGCGAAGGCGCCCTCACGACGCTGGGGCTTCCGCGGGCCGCGCCGGCCGCGGGTGCCGCTCCTACTCCTGGCCATGCGGTCCTCCTGGGGTCGTGATTGATTCGGTTGTGCCGGCCGCTCGCTCGAGCTCGGCCTTGAGTTCGGCGGGGACGCGGGTCTCGAGGGCCCGGGCAAGGGCGCCCCGATCGATGGCAGTGCTGATGCAGGCCTGGTCGCGACAGATGTAGGCGCCCCGGCCGTTGGCCCGGCCCGACTCGTCGACGCGGACCTCGCCGGCGGGCGTGCGCACGACGCGCAGCAGCTCCCGCTTCGTCCGCGACGTGCGGCAGGCCACGCACGATCGGGTGGGCGGACGCCGCGTGGAAACGGCGGCGGCGGCGACCGGGGCGCCTACGACGACACTCCCTCGGTGGCCTTGGCGGCGGCGCGGCGGGCTCGCGGCTCCGGTGCGGCGTCGGGCACAGTTGGCGCGTCGGGTGGAGTTGCTGCGCCGGCGGCTGCCTTCGCGCTGCGGGCGCGAGGCTTCGGTCCGGTCGCGGCGGGCGTCGCCTCGCCGGATGGAGCATCGGTTTCGGCCGGGGCCTTGGCCGGGCGCGGGCGGGGCTTCTTCGGCTCGGCCTCGCCGCTTTCTGCGGAGGCCGTCTCGGCGGCCGCTTTGGTCGGCTTCGATCGGGGCTTCCTGGGCGCATCTGCCGCGGCGACCGATTCGGCGGTCTCGGCAGATTGGGCGGCCCCCCCAGCTTCCGTCGCCCGCGACGACGCAGGTTTCGCCGCAGCAGCAGGCGGAGCAGTAGCCGCAGCTGCCGCGGCTGCCTTCGCTTCGGCGACCGACACGTCGCTGCGGATGTCGATCCGCCAACCCGTCAGGCGCGCGGCGAGCCTCGCGTTCTGGCCCTCACGCCCGATCGCGAGCGACAGCATCCGCTCGGGGACCGTCACGTTGGCGATTCGGTTGCCCTCGTCGATGTCGACCGACAGCACCTGGGCCGGCGACAGCGCGTTGGCCACGAAGGCGGACGGATCCTCGTTCCAGGGGATGACGTCGATCTTCTCGCCGCCGAGCTCCGCGACGACGGCCTGGACTCGCGCACCGCGCTGGCCGACGGTCGCGCCGACCGGATCGAGACCCTCCTGGCGCGAGCTCACCGCCACCTTCGAGCGGCTGCCGGCCTCCCGGGCGATCGCCCGGATCTCGACGGTTCCGCTGTGGATCTCGGGGACCTCCAGCTCGAACAGGCGCTTCAGGAAGCCCTTGTGGGTCCGGCTGACGAACAGCGTCGGCCCGCGCGGGGTCCGGCGGACCTCCAGCACGTAGGCCTTGACGTTCTGGCCGATCCGGTAGTGCTCCAGCGGGGACTGCTCGGTCGTGGCGAGGATCGCCTCCACGCCCTTGCCCATGTCGAGGATGATCGCCCGCGGCTCGACCCGGTCGACCGTGCCCGTGACCATCTCGCCCTCGCGGCTGGCGAACTGGTCGAAGACCACGTCCCGTTCGGCCTCGCGGAGGCGCTGCAGCACAACCTGCTTGGCGGTCTGGGCGCCGATCCGGCCGAAGACGTCTCCGTCGAGCTGCTCGGTCTCGACGAGCTCGCCAGGCTGGGCGTCGGCCTTGATCTTGCGGGCGTCATCGAGCGTGAACTGGGTCAGCTCGTCTTCAACTTCGCTGACGGCGACACGCGCCCGGTAGACGCGGATGCGGCCCGTGTCGCCGTCGATCTGGACGTGGATGTCCTCTTCGTTGGCGATGCGGCGATAGGCGGCGGCAATCGCCTCCTCCACCGTCCGGATCAGCTGCTCTCGGGGGACCTGCTTCTCGGCGTTGAGCTGGAGGAGGGCACCGACGAAATCTCGACTCATGGTCGCTTTCGCCCTCCATGTCGTAGCTCGGCCGCCAAAAAAAACGTGGGGGTCACCCACGTCGGAGCGGCCATTCGGTTCCGGCGGCGAGTATACACCGCGAGCGTGATTCAGCCCCCGCGAGGGCCCGCCGCGACCGCCTCCCGGGCCGGATAGCGCTGCTCGACGTAGCCGTCGAGGATGGCGATGAAGTCCTCGACGACCCGCTCGCCCCGCAACGTTCGATCGAGCTTGCCGTCGATGAACACCGGCGCGACGGGCTGCTCGAAGGTCCCCGGCAGGCTGATGCCGATGTCGGCGTGCTTCGACTCCCCCGGACCGTTGACGACACAGCCCATCACCGCGACGGTCAGCTCCTCGACGCCCGGATGGCGGTCCCGCCAGATCGGCATGTGGTCCCGCAGGTGGCCCTGGATCCGCTCGGCCATCTCCTGGAAGAACGTCGAGGTGGTTCGTCCGCAGCCCGGGCAGGCGGAAACCTGCGGCAGGAACGAGCGCAGCCCCAGGGACTGCAGGACCTGCTGCGCGACGCGGACCTCTTCCTCGCGCTCGCCGCCCGGCGCGGGCGTCAACGACACCCGGATGGTGTCGCCGATCCCCTGGTCGAGCAGGATCGACAGCCCGGCGGTGGATGCCACGACGCCCTTCATCCCGAGCCCGGCCTCGGTCAGGCCGAGGTGGAGCGGCAGGTCCGTTCGCGCCGCCAGCCTGTGATACACGTCGACCAGGTCGCGGACCCCCGAGACCTTGGCCGACAGGATGATCCGATCGTGGCCCAGGCCGGTGGTCTCGGCGAGCTCGGCCGAACGGACCGCCGACTCGACCATCGCCTCGATCAGCACGTCGCGGCTGTCACGCGGCTCGGCCGCAAGTGCGTTCGCATCCATCAGCTCGGTCAGGAGCTGTTGATCCAGCGAGCCCCAGTTCACGCCGATCCGGACCGGCTTGCCGAGCTCGACGGCGACCCGGACGATCGTCTGGAAGTTCTCGTCGTGGCGCTTGGTTCCGACGTTGCCGGGGTTGATGCGGTACTTGGCCAGGGCTCGTGCCATCTCCGGGTACTCGACCAGGAGCTGGTGCCCGTTGTAATGGAAGTCGCCGATCACCGGGACGCCGACGCCGAGATCGCGGAGCTTGCGGATCATGGCCGGCACGGCCGCCGCCGCGGCGTCGGTGTTGACCGTCACGCGAACGAGCTCGCTGCCCGCGTGAGCCAGGCGGGCGACTTGCAGCGCCGTCGCGTCCGCGTCGGCGGTGTCCGTGTTGGTCATCGACTGGACGACGATCGGGTGGTCACTGCCGACGAGCACGCCGCCGACGTCGACGGTCGGGGTCGATCGGCGTGTGGGCCGCGCGCCGTGGGCCTGTGGCGGCCGGGCGGAGAGGGTTTCTGGCGCCTCCGCCCGCGCGGTCACGGGATTCCGCCCAGCTGGCGGACGACGTCGAACGCGGTGACCCAGATGAGGAAGGCGAAGAGGACGGCGAAGCCGACGAAGTAGGTCAGCCGCTCGGCCCGGAGGCTCAACCGACTGCCGAGCAGGCGCTTGAGCAGGAGGACCACCAGGCGCCCCCCATCCAGCGGCGGGAACGGCAGGATGTTGATGACCGCGAGGTTGGCCGAGAGGACTCCGGCGAGGTACAGCGTGATGACCGGGCCGAGCGTCCAGAACACGTCGCCGATCTGGGTCGCGATCCCAACCGGGCCCGAGGCTGCGGGCGGCTCGGTGGGCCGATTCACGAAGTCGGACAGGATCTCGCCGACACCCGCGAAGATCAGCCGGGTGGCCCCCACCGTCCGGTCCCAACCGAGGGCAATGGCCTCGCCGGTCGGGTAGCGGATCCGGTCGTCGGTGGTTCGCAGCTGGACGGGGTTGCCCGCTCTCCCGATCCCCAGCGCGCCCTTGCCGGCCGCGATCTCGGCCGCGGTGCGCAGCGTAGCGGTCACCTCGGAGGCGGTTCCATCGGCATGCCGGACCTGGAGCGTCACGGTTCGTCCGGCATTTGCCCTTAGCTCGTCGAGGATGAGGGTTGCCCCGAACGCGCCGAACGCCTGGCCGTCGACACGTTCGACGACGTCGCCCGCCAGCAGGCCGGCCGCCGCGGCCGGCGATCCGGGCTCGACGTAGGGCACCGTCACGCCGATTGCCGGGTCGCCGGTCAGGGTGATGCCGGTGAAGATCACGAAGGCGAGAAGGAAGTTCATCGCCACCCCGGCGACCAGGATCAGGGCCTTGATGCCGATGCCCTGGGCCGCGAACGAGCGCGGATCGTCCGCGTCGCCGCCGTCCTCACCCTCGAGCTTGACGAAGCCGCCGATGGGCAGCCAGTTGAGGGTATAGACGGTGCCGCCGCGATCGCGCAGGACCTTGGCTCGCGGCGGGAAGCCGATCCCGAATTCGAGGACGCGGACGCCGGCCAGGCGCGCGACCAGGAAGTGGCCCAGCTCGTGGAGGACGACCGTCACGCCCAGGATCAGCAGGAACAGGAGGACGGTGACGGCGCCCTGGAGGAGGTCGGTCATCGAGCTGGCGCCATGAACACGTGCGCGGGCATCAGGTCTCCACCGTATCAGGCAAAGACCGCGACGACATACAGCAGCGCGACCGGCGCGGCGAACAGGAACGAGTCGACCCGATCCAGCATCCCGCCATGGCCCGGGATCAGCCGTCCCGAGTCCTTGGCGCCGGCCGCCCGCTTGAGCATCGACTCGGCCAGGTCGCCGGCCTGGGCGGCCGCGGCGATGAGAACGGCGAACGGGATCGCAAGGACCACCGGCCGACCGAGGGCCTGCACGACGAGGCTGGCCACCAAGGCCGCGGCAACGAGACCGCCGGCCACGCCCTCGAGTGTCTTGCCCGGCGAGATGCGGGCCATGAACCGGTGCCGCCCGAATCGCCGCCCGACCGCATACGCCCCGGTGTCGAAGCTCCAGACGGTCAGCAGGAGGAGCAACACCCAGCCGCGCTCGCTGCCGAGCCAGCCGAGCGGCGCCGTCGACACGACCGGTGCACCTGTATCGGTCAGCCGGACCACGAAGCCGAGCAGACCCGCATAGAGCGCCCCGAAGGTCGTCGTCATGAAGGTGGCCAGGCCCTCGCGTGAGTCCAGCTGCCCGAGGGCCGCGACGCCGACCAGGACGATCCCTACGCCGGCCAGGAGCAGGCCGCTGCCGCCGGGCAGCGCCTTCACCGAATCGCCCAGCGCCACGACCACCGCGAGGATGACACCGACCAGCGGGAAGGCCTGGTAGCCGGCGGCCTCGAGCAGCCGGAACACCTCGATCGCGGCGGCGATGGTGGCGATGATGACGACGCCGGCGATCCAGACCGGTCCGAGGAACAGCGACACCAGGAGCAGCGGCACGAGGATCGCCGCGCTCCGGGCGCGATCACGCAGCACGGCGGGGTCAGCGACCGAAGCGGCGACTGCGACGGGCGAACTCGGCGAGCGCGGCATCGAGGGCCGGCGGCCCGAAATCCGGCCACAGCGTCTCGTTCATCACGAGCTCCGCGTAGGCCGACTGCCAGATCAGGAAATTCGAGAGTCGCTTCTCCCCGCCGGTCCGGATGACGAGGTCCGGATCGGGCAGCCCGGCCGTGTAGAGCTGCGCCGCGACGGTGGCCTCGTCGATCGTGTCGGCCGGGACGCCGGACTGGACGATCCGCCGGATGGCGTCAACGAGCTCGGTCCGGCCGGCGTAGTTGAAAGCAATGTTGAGCAGCAGCCGCGCGCCGTCGGCCGTCGCATCGAGGGCCGATTCGATCGACCGTCGGGTATGGGGCGGCAGCTCGTCGAGGCGCCCCAGCAGCCGGACCCGGACGCCCTGGGCGCGGAGCTCGGCGGTCTCATCGCGGATCGCGGCCTCGAGCAGTCCGAACAGGCCCTCGACCTCCGAGTCAGTGCGGGCCCAGTTCTCGCGGCTGAAGGCGTACAGGGTCAGGACCGGCACCCCGCGCCGAACCGAGTGCCGCAGGACGCGGCGGATCGCCTCGACGCCGGCGGCGTGGCCCTCCACCTCGGACAGGCCGCGCTGGCGCGCCCAGCGCCGGTTGCCGTCCATGATGATCGCCACGTGACGCGGCATCGCGGCAGGGGCCTCGGCGGGGGTTGCGGACTCAGCGTCCGAGGGCGCAGCGGCCGGGCCGTCTCTAGCTCGCGGGGTCTCGTGGGCCGTCGGCGGCGCGTCCGTCGGGCGGATGATCGGCGCGCGGGCCACTAGACCTCGAGGACCTCCTGTTCCTTCGCCAGGCCCAGTCGATCGACCTCGGCGATATGCCGGTCGGTGGTCTTCTGGAGCTGGTCGTGCTGGCGGTGGGCCTCGTCCGTGCCCAGCTCGCCCTCGCGCTCCTGGCGCTTCAGGTGATCGGCAGCCTCGCGGCGCAGGTTGCGAATCTCCACCCGTGCTTCTTCCATGCGCTTGTGGACGACCCGCACCAGGTCCTTGCGACGCTCCTCGGTGAGCTGCGGGATGTTGAGCCGGACGACCGTGCCGTCGACGTTCGGTGTAAGGCCGATGTCGCTCTTGGTGATGGCCTTCTCGATCGCGCCCAGGACGCTGCGGTCCCACGGCTGGATGACGATCTGGTGCATCTCGGGGACGCTGATCCCGGCGAGCTGGTTGAGCGGCGTCTGGGTGCCGTAGTAGTCGACCACGATCCGTTCGACCAGGCTCGTCGACGCCCGGCCCGTTCGGACGCCCTGCAGGTCGCGCTCCATCACCTCGACCGCTCGTGCCATCTTGTGGTCCGCGGCGTCGATGCTCTCGCTCATGCCTTGGCACCTCCGGCGGATGGCGCGGCGATGAGGGTCCCGACCGCCTCTCCATCGGCGACGCGGGCGATGTTGTCCGGCCGGCTCAGGTCGAAGACCACGATGGGCAGGTCATTTTCCATTGCCAGCGAGACGGCGGCACCATCCAGCACCTTCAGCTGGTCGCGCAGCAGGTCGGTGTACTCCAGCCGCTCGAAGCGGCGGGCGCCCGGCACGGTCATGGGATCAGCATCGTAGACCCCGTCGACCTTGGTGGCCTTCAGGAGCACCTCGGCGCCGATCTCGACCGCCCGCAGCGCGGCGGCGGTATCGGTCGTGAAGTAGGGATTGCCGGTCCCGGCGACGAAGATCGCGACCCGCCCCTTCTCGAGGTGGCGGATTGCGCGCCGCCGGATGTAGGGCTCGGCGATCTCATTCATGGCGATGGCGCTCATCACCCGCGTCGGGACGCCGGCCCGTTCGAGGGCGTCCTGGAGTGCGAGGCCGTTCATGACGGTCGCCAGCATGCCGATGTAGTCGCCGGCGGCGCGATCCATCCCTTTGGCCGATGCAGCCAGGCCGCGGAAGATGTTGCCGCCCCCGACCACGATGCCGACCTGGACGCCGCGCGAAACGACTTGCGCGACCTGGCTCGCGATCCGGGCACAGAACTCCGGGTCCACGCCGTACGAGCGCTCGCCGAGGAGGGCCTCCCCGGAGAGCTTCAGCAGGATGCGGCGGTACTTCGGTCGCCGCTCGAGCTGGGCGTTTGCCGAGGTTTCGGCCGCCGGATTGCTCACGGGATCACCACTCCGGACATCGGGTTCGCCATGGTGGTCAGCGGTCCTCGCCGAGGGCGTATCGACTGAAGCGCCGGACCTGGATGTTCTCGCCCATCGTCGCGATGCCGCGAGTCACGAGCTCGCGGACGTCGTGGTCCTCATCCCGAAAGGGCTGCTCGTACAGGACGACTTCCTTGAACCACTTCCTGAGCTGGCCTTCGACGATCCGGTCCCGGATCTCGGCCGGCCTGGCGGCAGTGTCCGGGTCTGTGGCGAGCTCAGCCTTCCTGGCCTCGAGATCGTCGGCCGGGATCTGGTCAATGTCGACGTACCGCGGCGCGAGACCCGCGACCTGGATCGCCAGGTCCCGCACGAGCCGCTGGAACTCGTCGGTCCGGGCCACGAAATCGGTCTCGCAATTGACCTCGATGAGCACGCCGACCCGTCCGCCGGTGTGGATGTAGCTGGAGATGAGGCCTTCCCGCGCCTCGCGCCCGGACTTTCGCGCCGCGGCCGCGAGACCGCGCTCGCGCAGCAGCACGACCGCCTTGTCGACGTCGCCCTCGCTCTCCTCGAGGGCGCGCTTGCAGTCCATCATGCCGGCGCCGGTGCGCTCGCGGAGGTCCTTCACCGCCCCGGCCGTGATCGTGGCCATTCTGTGTCTCTGCTCCTGTCCTGTGCGGCGGGCGTGACGGCCCGCAGATTTCTGGTTGAAGGGCGCGCTAGCCGGCGGACGTGCCGCCCGAGGCCGGGGTCGCCGCGGTCGAGCTCGGCGTGGCGGCGGCCTCGCCTGGCGTCGTCGTCGCCGCCCTTGCGGCGGCTGTCGGCGTCGTGCTTGCAGCAGGGGTGGCCGTCTCGTCGTCGGCGCCGGTTGCCCGGGCCGCTTCGGCGGCCTCGCGAGCGAGCTCGGCGGCGATCTCCTCGGGCGTCGCCGCCTCTTCCGGAGCCGGCTCCGCGACCGGCGGCAGGCCGGGCAGCAGGTCCTCGTCGTCATCGGGCGCGAAGCTGAGCGCGGCGCCACCGGCGAGGGCGGCAACGAGCTCGTCAGTCGCCTCGACGTCGTCGTAGCTCGGCTCCTCGGCCGCGAGGTCCGGCTCGGGCTCGACGGCTCGGCTGGCGCGTTCCTGGGCGCCCTCGATCGCGGCGTCGGCCACCAGCGAGCACAGCAGCCGGATCGACCGGATTGCGTCGTCGTTGGCCGGGATGATGTAGTCCAGCTCGTCCGGGTCGACGTTCGTGTCGCCGGTGCCGACGACGGGGATCTCGAGGCGGTTGGCCTCGGTGACTGCGATCCGCTCGCGGTGGGGGTCGACGATGAATACCGCTCCGGGCACGCGCCGCATCTTGCGGATGCCGCCGAGGATCGAGTCGAGCTTGGTGAGCTCTTCCTGGAGCTTGGCGGCCTCCTTCTTCGGCAGCCGCTCGAAGTCGCCGGCCTGCTGGCGCGCCTCGAGCTGATCGAGCAGCCCGATCCGCTTCTTGATCGTCACGAAGTTGGTCAGCATCCCGCCAAGCCAGCGCTTGTTGACGTACGGCATGCCGGCCCGTGTCGCCTCCTGGGCGACGGGCTCCTGGGCCTGCTTCTTGGTCCCGATGAACAGCACGACGTCGCCGCGGGCGACCGTCTCGCGGACGAAGTCGAGCGCGACGTCGAGCCGCTTGGTGGTCTGGGCGAGATCGATGATGTGGATCCCGTTGCGCTCGGCAAAGATGAACGGCTTCATCTTGGGATTCCAGCGGCGAGTCTGGTGGCCGAAGTGGACTCCGGCTTCGAGCAGCTGCCGCATCGAGATGGACGGCACGAGGGCGACCTCCTGGTTCGGTTGTTCCGCCGCGGATCTCATCGCCGGGGGCCGTCCCGTGGCACCTCCGCGAGGAGGGCTCGGTGAGCGGCACCGTCCCGGACGGAACGATCCGCGTGTGAGCTCCGGCGCCGGTCAGGGTGCCGGGCACGTTGATCCGCAGGTTGAACCCCCGCGGCCGCCGGAGTCTAGCACAGGATCGTGCTCAGACCCGCTCGTGCGGACCCGCTCAGGTTGGCGGCCAAAACGCTCCTTGCCGCCGGGCAAACGCTCCTTGCCGCCGCAGCTGGCCTCTCGCCGGGCAAACGATCCTTTGCCGATGCAGCCGGCCACTCGGCGCGAGTCCGCCTTGGGTCAAAAGTTCGCCGTGCGCACCGCGTATCGACCCAGGGTGGCCAACTTCCGACAGGCGTCCGGGATCGGGCACAGGTGACCCAACGCATCGGTCCCCGCCGCGAACGAAGTCCGCGATACGTACATCTGACAGGAGAAGGCGCGAGCGGCTAGGCCACATGGCGATGATGGCGGAGTCGGCCGCCCGGCTCGACGGCCACCAGGTCGAAGCGCAGGGCCAGGCCCGGCAGCGACGTTCCGTCGGGCAACGCTCCAGCCTCGCGAACGGCGAAGGCCGCTCGGCGGATCCGGGTGATCTTTCGATGGTCGACGGTCTCCTCGGGCAGGCCGAAATCACGCCGCCCGCGCCAGCGCACCTCAACCACGACCAGGGTTGCCGGCGGCCCGGGGTCGATGCCGACCAGGTCGAGCTCGGCGCGCCCGACGTGGACGTTGCGGCCCAGAATCGTCCACCCCGCTGCTGTGAGCTGCTCGGCGACGATGTCCTCGGCGGCGGCTCCAAGGCGCTGAGCGGTGGTGCGCCGAGGTGGGCGAGGCGTGCCGTCCATCGTGTCAGGATCGCCGTCGCCGATGCACGGCGGCTCATCCGTGGGCCGGCGGCTCGCCCGCGAGCTCCCGCCCTGGCGTGCGGCTTGCGTGTCACCCTGGCGCGACGTGGGCCGCCTCTGCGGCGTCGGGATGCAGGTCTAGCCCGCGCCTCAGCGCGATCAGGTCGCCAGCAGGGCCGCCTCGGCAGCGTCGGGGTCCAGGTCCAGCCCGCGCGTGAGCCCGATGAGGACGCGGTCGTCGGCGAGATCGGCGGACTCGGTCAGGGCGGCCGCGCCTTCCTCGAACAGGTCGAGCGGCAGCTGGTCGCCGGCAAGGGTTCGCTGCAGGGCCAGGAAACTGCGGCGGTGGAATGGCGTCAGGCCCAGGGCCCGAATGCCGTCACGATGCACGCGAGTGGCGTAGCCCTGGTTGTGCTCCCAGCCGTAGCCGGGATAGCGGGCCGCCAGGAGCGTCATCATCCGGTCACGGACGACCTTGGCCACGACCGAGGCGCAGGCGATCGTGTAGCACTTGGCGTCGCCGTCGACGATCGCGGTGTAGGGGCCGACCTGCTGCTCGAACTTCGCGATCCGGTTGCCATCGACCAGGACGTGATCGTGGCCACCGAGGCGGGAGATCGCGCGGCGCATCGCGAGGTGGGTCGCGTGATAGATGTTGAGGCGATCGATCTCGGCGACCGATGCGGCACCGAGGGCCACCGCGACGGCACGACTTCGAATCCGGGGCGCGAGGCGCTCCCGCTGAGCTGCGGACAAGGTCTTGGAATCGCGGACACCGGGGATGCGGTGCGAATTGGGCCGGATGATGACCGCCGCGGCGATGACGGCCCCGCAGGTCGGGGCCACACCAACCTCATCCACGCCAACGACGCGATCGAGGCCGTTACGCCAGAGGCTGCGCTCGTATCTCAGCGTGGGGACTCGGACCGCCATCGGCCCACAGGGTATCGCGCGGTGACGTGGGCGTCGGGCCTCGAGCGAACTGGCGCCGTCGAGGGCGTCGGCGCGCGGCGACGCGGCGACGCGGCGACCCTCGTGGGCGTCGCGCCGGCGGCCTCGTGGGCTAGCGGCGCTCCCGCAGCGTTGCCGCCTTGCCAACCCGCTTGCGCAGGAAGTAGAGCTGCGCCCGGCGGACCTTGCCGTGGCGGACGACGTCGATCTTCTCGATCCGCGGGCTGTTGATCTTGAAGGTCCGCTCGACCCCGACGCCGCTGGCGATCTTGCGGACAGTGATCGAACGGGTGATCCCGCCGCCGCGCAGGCGCATGACCGTGCCTTCGAAGGTCTGGACCCGCTCCTTGCCGCCCTCCACGACCCGGGCGGCGACGCGGACGGTGTCGCCCGTCGCGAGCTCAGGCAGGTCGGTTCGCAGCTGGTCGGCGACGAGCGCGTCGAGCACGTTCACAGTGATGGTTG
>DASQFM010000217.1:0-3465 GCA_035633135.1 Candidatus Eiseniibacteriota bacterium | reverse complement strand
AGGGCACGATCGCCCTCGACTTCGGCGGCAAGACGGTCACCGACCCGGCACGGGCCGACGAGATCCTGGCCGAGCTGACCGGGATCCCGAGCGAGGCATTTTTCCGATCGACCGCATCCGTTCGCCACCACGAGCTCGACGGCCTGGCCCGTGACGAGGCGAACCTGCGCGACCGCCTGCAGGCCTCCATCTCGGGCGGTGATCGGGGTACCAGCCGGGCCCGGCACAAGCTGGAGCGGGCCATCTTCGAGCTCAGCACCCGGGGCGAGAAGAACCCCGGCCGCCTGAAGGCAGCTGCGGCAAACCTGGCCCGGGCCGCCGAGGCGCTCAGGGAGGGCGAAGCGGCCCTCACCCAGCTGGAGCGGGATCGCGACGCCCTGGTGGTGGCCAATGATCGCCGCGCCGCGACGCAGCGAACCCTGTCCGAAGGTCGATCGATGCTGGAGAAGGCCGGCCAGGCGGGCCGTCTCACCGCTGAGCGGGACCGGGCGCGCGAGCAGTTCGACCGCTACCGCGCCGCGACCCAGGTCGCCGAGGAGATCGCCCTCCTGGACGGCTCCCATCCGTGGCCCGGCGACCGGTCCCGGTTGCGCGCGATCGTCGACGTGCTGCGCGAGGCGGAGGCCCGGTTGCGCGAGCTCCGGGCGATCCTGAACGAGGACGAGATCGCCCCGCCCGACCCAGCGGGTCCCCCGCCACGTCACTGGCGGCCGGCCGCCGCGATCGGTGCCGCCGCCGCGATCGGCGGCATCGCCCTGCTGGTCCTCGACGCGCTGGCGATCGCCCGCCTGCCGTTCCTCGGCCTGGTCGTCTCGCAGCCGCCGGATCGTCTCGAGGTGTCCGGCGCGCAGCTCATCGGAGTGGCTTTGCTGGCGATCGCCGCCGTCCTGCTCGTCGTCGCCCGGCGCCGGCGTGCCACGCTGCGGGACTACCAGCGGGTCGAGCAGCTGCGCAACGTCGAGGTCGAGCGACGGCTGCACGGTCGGTCGGTGATCGAGGCCGACATCGCCGAGTTCGAGAAGACGCGCCTCGATCAGCTCGCAGTGATCGAGCGGCAGGATCTTGTCGCGGCCGAGACGCTGGTTCGCGCCGAGGACGAGCACGTCGCCCGCATCGAGCGACTGCGGGCCCAGCTCGGCGGGCTTGTCGGCGGCGACGTGCCGCCCAACCTGGCCGAGCTGCGCGACGAAGCAGCCGCCGAGATGGACCAGAAGCGCGCCGCCCTGGAAGCGCTCGGACCGATCGCCCACGATCCACGGGCCAGGGAGCAGCTCGAAGTGACGGTTGCCGACGCAGCCCGCGAGCTGGAGCGGGCCAGGGACGATGAAGCCGGGGCCCGCGCCCGGATCGAGCAGAACGCCGTCGACGCCGAAGAGGTTGCAGCCCTGGCAGAGCGGGTCGTTGCCACCACCGAGCAGCTGACGACGTTGCAGCGCCGCCTCCGCGTCTACGAGACGACCCTGGCGGCAATCGAGGCGGCCGAGCGGGCGACGCTGCGGACGGCGACGCGATATCTCGAGCGGCACATGGTCCAGGACGTCGCCCAGGTGACCGGCGGACGCTATCGCCGAGTCCAGGTGAACGACGAGGACCTGGGGATCCGCGTCTTTGCCCCGGAGCGAGGTGACTGGGTCGACGTCTCGGAGCTGAGCCAGGGCACGCTCGACATCGTGTACCTCGCCGCGCGCATCGGGCTGGTCCGACTGGTCACCGGGCTGAAGCGACCGCCGCTCGTCCTCGACGACCCGTTCGTGACCCTCGACGACGGGCGGGCGACGCGCGCGCTGGAGCTCCTGCGAGCCATCAGCGCCGATTTCCAGGTCATCTACCTCACCACCTCGAAGCGCTATGACCCGGCCGCCGAACGCGTTGTCGTCCTCGACTCCCCGACGGGGCTGACACCGGACGCCCCCGATGGACCCGCCGGGGACAGCGAAGATCCGGCAGCCGCGCGGGCGCCGGGCCCCGCCGACACTCCTGCGCTGAAAGGTCCCAAGCGGGCCACCGCAGCCCAGGCCGGCAGCCGGGACTGACGCTGGACCTCGCAGGCCAGGCCGGCGACAGTGCGTCGCTCGCCGTCGTCGCGCTTGGCGTCGCCGCCTCCGTCGGCTGGGGCATCGCGGATTTCGGCGGCGGGTTGGCGAGCCGACGGGCGCCGCTACTGGGCGTGCTCCTCTGGACCCAGCTGGTTGCGCTGGGGATCGCGTTGCCCCTGGCCGGTCTGGCCCGCGAGCCAGCGCTGTCGACGCGGGACATCGGGCTGGCCATGGTGGGCGGCGTCGTCGTGTCGGCGGGGCTCGCAGCTCTGTATCGCGGCCTGAGCGTCGGGCGGATGGGGGTCGTGGCGCCGCTGGCCGGAATTCTGACGGCGCTGCTGCCGGTGGGCGCGGCCATCGTGCTCGAGGGGCCGCCCAGCTTGGCGGTCGTGGCGGGCATCCTGGTGGCGCTCGGCAGCGTGGTCGTGGTCACCCGCAGCGACGACGGTGGCGCGGATCGGCCGAGCGGGCTGGTCTGGGGCCTCGTGGCCGGGTTCGCCTTCGGGCTGTTCGTGCTGGCCATCTCACAGCTGTCCGACGGTGTCGTCTTCTCGCCGCTGGCGATCGTTCGCGGGGTGGAGGCCGCGGTCATCGCGATCGCGATCCTGGTGAGCCGAGGCGCATGGCGGGTCCCCCGCGCGACCTGGTGGCTGATCGTCCCGATCGGCGCCCTCGACATGGCCTCGACCGTGGCATTCCTCGGCGCATCGCACGCCGGGCCGCTGGCCATCGCGGCATCGTTGTCGTCGCTCTACCCGGTCGTGACCGTGGTCCTGGCGGCGATCGTCCTGCGGGAGCAGGTCACGATGGCGCGGGCCATCGGGGTCGGGCTCGCCGGATTCGCGATCGCCCTGATTGCCAGCGGCCGCGCCTAGGCCGGGAAATCAGAAGCCGCCACCACCGCCGCCACCACCACCGCCGCCACCACCACCGTAGCCGCTGCCCGACGACGAGCTGGCCGTTGCCGTGATCGAGCCGACCATCGACCCGACGGACGTCACGCCGCCGGCGCCGCTGTACCAGAGCGGTGACCAGCCTGTCGCGCCGGATTGCGCCTCCGCCGCCAGGGTGGACTTGATGAGCCGATCGATCTCGCCCTTCAGGCCCAGGGCAACGGCCCAGACGGTGAGCTCGTCCGGCGTGGTGATCCAGGGCAGGCGCGGCGCCGTCTTCTCGACCGCCGTGTGGATGTCGTCGGCCGCCGCCAGCTCGTAGCGCAGGGTGTTCCGGTACGCGAGCGCCATCGCCAGCGCTTCGGCGCCGGCGCGCGTCCGGGCGGCCATGAAGCGGCTGAAGATCGCCACGGCGATGCCCGCAAGGAGCGCCAGCCCAACGGCGGCGAGGAGCGGCTCGCGGCCCGGGAGGAAGAGCCGTGAGCTCTCCGAGCGGTCGACGGCGAACGCGAACGCGATCCCGATCGCGATGGCGA
>DASQFM010000216.1:0-3802 GCA_035633135.1 Candidatus Eiseniibacteriota bacterium | reverse complement strand
CGACGATCGAGGTCCCGTCGACGAGCTGGCCGGCGAGGTCGGGGTGCGAGGCATCGACGCCGGTGTCGAGGAGGGCGACGGTCGCCGTCCCGGTCGGAACGGTCGTGTCACGAGCGATGTCCCAGCCGATCTTCGGCAGCGACCACTGGTCCGCGTAGCGCGGATCGCTCGGGGAGGCCTCGGTGGCTCGGACGCGGTCGAGCTCAACGCGCGAAACGGACGGGTCCGCCAGCAGGTTGGCGACAACGTTCGACCCATCCGGGACACGAATCGCAGCCATCCGAAGGACGGGGATGGAGTCAACAACCTCCGCACCCACCGCCGCCAGGAGCGCGGCCTGCTCGGTGCCGCCAATGCCGCTCGCGAAGGTGACGATGTAGTCCTGGGTTGCGACGGGAGCGGGAACCGGCGTCGGGTCCGGCGTGGGCGCCGGCATCGGATCAGGCGCGGGAGCCGGAGTCGGATCCGGCGTCGGGGCTGGAGTCGGATCCGGCGCCGGATCCGGCGTCGGGTCAGGCGTGGGGGCCGGCGTCGCCTCGGGTGTCGGGTCCGGCGTGGGCTCCGCCGAGGGCACCGTAGTCGCCGAGGGGTCGGGGCTCGCGGTCGGATCGGCAGCGAACGCGGCGATCGGTCCGATCGCTGAGACGAGCAGCAGGAACGCCTGGATCGCTACGAGCAACCGGAAGCGCACCGAATGGGTCAGGGTCGAATTGGGCACTTGAATTCCTCGTCGGTCGCGGAGGCCCCTTGGGGTGGCGCTCTCGGCGTTGTGTTCGTAGTTGGGCGGTGGACACTAGTACCGAAGTACCAGACGCGCAAGGGGCCCGCTAACACACGTCACAGGAACATTGCAACCGGACGAGTGGCGTATTCGGGCGCTGGGCGGGGTCTCGACGAAGGTTTCGAGCCACCCGGACCGCACCTGGCCACACAAAACCGACCTCTTACGGCCCGCGCGCCGGCGGATCGGAAGTGGTGCGCTCCCGCACCACATGTTTGCCCGGTACCAGACAGGCCGTGGGAGATACGTACTACGACCTGCCCCACGGCGACCGGACTTTCGGCCGCGACCCGAGATAGGTTCGCGAGGCCGGGGCAGAGCCTCAACAGCCGCTCCGCGGTTGCGCCGGGGACGCGGATTGATCGGTGCGCGTCGGCACCGGCACCGAACGCGGGCAGCGACCCCGCCGGGTACTAGACCGGTACTCGACAGGTACGACTCAACCCGGCGACCCCAGACCCGGCGCGACCCGAATGTTCGCGCCCAGCTTCTCGGCGGTGCCAGTGGGCCGAGCGAACCAGGGCGCGGACCGACCCTAGTTGCCCGGAGGTTCGAGGCGAAACATCGCGACAGCCCGGGCTACACCGGGCTCTCGGACTCATGGGCGCCATTCGGCCCATCCGCCCGCGCGGCGCCCCCGGAAGGCGGACATCGCTGGGCGTCGTGTCGACGCGCCGAGCGGCGGCCGTCCGAGCGGCTGCGATTCGTATGACCCAGCTGGCGGCCCGGATTGACGCGCGGGCGGAGCGACTCCTACGCTCGTTCCGTGGCTGGTCGGTCGTGAACATCCGCGAGATCGTGCTTGTCTCGTTGGAGGCTCTCGGCATCCCCTACTTCATCACCGGCTCAGACGCGCTGATCCTGCTGGGGACCGGCCGTTCGACGGCCGATATGGACGTCGTTGTGGAGCTCGAGCCGGATGGCTACGACCGCCTGCTCCGACCGCGGCTGGAGGCGGCGGGCGCGTATGTCGCCGATCTTCTCCGCCAGAAGGATCGGGCGGTCGGCCAGGCGAGCCTCGGCCCAGCGTGGGTGGACATCATCATGCCGGCCGATAGTCCGTGGGGGCGAGCATGCTTCGAGCGTCGCCTTCGGTTGTTCGACCAAGGGCTTGGCGCCGCGGTGTGGGTCATCTCGCCGGAGGATCTCGTCATCGCCAAGCTGCTCTGGGACCCGGACAGGGCCGGCCGCCAGTTCGAGGACGTCGTGGGCCTCCTGCGCGATGTCGAGGTGGACATCGCATATCTGACGGCGGCCGCGGGACAGTCGGGTGTGCCTGGGCAATTTGAGCGGGCGCTGGAGAAGGCCGGGCGTGGGCGCGGCTAACGAGGGTCGCACCGCGACGATAGAGGAGCGCCAGGCGTGGCTGGGATTTCTGCGCTGGATGCTCTACGCGCGAACCTACGAGGCTGCAGATCGCGCCGGCATCAGCGACCCGATCGCCCGGGTCGCATTCGTCCGTCGGCGCCTCGAGCCCGGTGTGCCGAACGAGGTCATCGAGGGCATCCTGGCCAACCTCGCCCGCCGCTTTGCCGAAGGCGAGACTTGGGTCTACGACAGGCCGACGATTGCGGACATCGTCGGCGAGCGCCTGGGGCGCCAGATCGCCGAGTTCGGGCTCCTGCCATCTTCATTTGGGCAAGAGCAGCTCGAGCCACGAAGCACGAGCCGCCTGCGCGCCTGAACGACCTGGTTCGCCCCTCACCGGGCCCTTTGGCTCGCGGTTACGTAGTTCTACGCATGGGAATCCGGGGCGAATCGAGTACCAGTTCGAGTACTCCCCCGCCTTGAATCCGCCCCTCGCAGCCGCCACAGTTGCTGGCAACGGTGGGCGTCCCGCCACAGCTGGGGCCCGTACATCGCATTTGGGGCCCGTACATCGCATTAACCTCTTTCGGCGCTCCCCCAGGCGCCGATCGACCATCGAGCGGGGCCGCCTTCACGGCGGCCCCGCTCTTTTCATGCTCCGAACGTCCTCCGAACGTCGACGCGTGACCATGGTGCGATAGGCTAGATCGCCCGGATCGGGGCGCTCGCCGGCGACCGGACTTTCGAGGGCTTCCATGCAGGGCGCCGAGACGCGACGCACCGGCCGCCTGGAACCGAATGCGGCCCAATCGACGGAGTCGCGTCCGCTCGACGTGATCATCGTCAGCTTCGCGCTCGTCGTGTCGATCGCCTCCATCGCCGGAATCGTCAGTCCGGCAATTCCGCTGGCGATCGTGAACGAGGACCTCGACCGGGCGATCAGCGGTCTCGCCGCCGGCATCGCGGCGATGGCCGCCCTGCTCCAATGGAATCGCTACCGCGAGAGCCAGGAGCTGCCCGCGCTGCTGCAGACCTCGGCGCTGCTGGTGCTCGCCGCCGCGAATGGCGCTGTGCTGTTCATCGGCATCGCCGGCCTCCGGGATGACTTCGGCTTCTCGCTGCAGGCCCCGGGCCAGGCGCCGCTCTACGCCTGGTTCGTTTCGCGCTTCCTCGCTGCGGTGCTGTTCGCGCTGGCGGCCGTCGCAGAGATCCGCTCCTGGACGTTCCAGCCGCGACCGGCATGGTCGATCGCCCTCGGCACGGCCGCGATTGGCGTGTTCGCCTTCCCGTTCTTCGCCCTCTTCGAGAACCGCCTCCCGATCCTGTACGACGTGGGCGGGCTGGAGCGGCTGCTCCATCCGGATGGACCGAGCGGCGTTGCGCCGGGCACAACGCCGGCGATCATCGGCGCGAACCTGCTCCTGACGGTCCTGCTCGTTGTGGCCGCTCGGCTGCACAAGACGGTGGCCATCCGGAACGGCAAGCAGCAGGCGACGCTGCTGAGCCTGGCGCTCATCATCGGCGCCCTGTCGCAGCTCCAGTTCGCGATCGTCCCACCGTCGTACTTCGGCCTTGTCTCGGCCGGCGACCTGCTGCGGCTGGCCTTCTACGGCTACCTCGTCCTGGTGTTCGACGCCGATACGCTGTCGACGATGCGCGACCTCAAGCGCTCGCGCGCGCGCCTGGAAGCCGTTCGGGAGACCGACCTGGCGC
>DASQFM010000215.1:0-4573 GCA_035633135.1 Candidatus Eiseniibacteriota bacterium | reverse complement strand
AGTCGGGTTGCGAGACGACCAGCCGGGCGAGGGCGGCCCGCGTCTGCTCGCCACCGGAGAGCGACGCCGGCGAGCGGGCGACCTCGGCGGCCGTGAATCCGAGGCCCGACAGCGCCTCGTCAACCCGCTGGTCGAGGGTATAGCCACCGAGCGTCTCGAAGCGATGCTGCAGCTCGGCATAGGCCGGTTCTCCAGCGTGGCCAGCGTGCTCGAGTTGCTCGAGCTGGGCCGCCATCCGCTCAAGCGGCGCGGCCCCATGCCGAACGGCCGTCCGGACGTCGGGCGAGATCATGAAGGTCTCGTCGAGATGCGCCTCCTGGGCGAGCATCCCGAGGGACAGGCCGCGCTTCCGAACCACCGTCCCGGCATCGGGTTCGTCCAGGCCCGCTGCGATTCGGAGGAGGGTCGTCTTGCCGGCGCCGTTGGGGCCGACGAGCCCGATCCGATCGCCGAGGGCGATCGCGGCATCGAGGCGATCGAGGATGACGAAGTCGCCGACCTCGCGGGTGACGCCTTCGAGGCGCAGGATCGACATCAGCCCGCCTCGATCGGTGTCTTCGCCACGATGTCTGTGGGTGCATCAGCGGGGCCGTTGGGCGCTTCGCCGGCAGCCGGGCGTTCCGCCGCCCTTCTTGCCGCCTGTGCCCGAACTCGACCAGGTGCAGTCGTCGTCCCTCCAGCCGCCTCCTTTTGCTGGTCGGAAACTGCCCCCATGGCACGATTCGACCTGGTCTTGGCGCCTTTGTCGCCGTCTATCAGGCTTCCGGGGGCACGCGAACGGCGAACCTCGTCGCGTTCTTGCTCCCCTGGCAAATCCGGGCGCCTCACGACCTCTGCCGCGCCAAGGCTCGCTGCCGCTGCAGGGGAGCTTGCGCGGGCGGCAGCTCGCCGGGTCGCGGCGGCCTTGCGCGTTCGTTCGGCCCTGTCACGCAGGCCGGCGCGTGCCGCTGCTTCGGCTCGGGCGGCGACCTTCGCCCGCTCCTGGCGGGTCCGGCCGACGACGCCGTCACCGTCGAGCTGAGTCCAGCGTGGCCCGCGTTTCGAGGCAGCCGCAGCGCTTGCTCCCCTCCCCGGCCGCGGTTCCATGGCCCGCAGAATCGCCGCGGTCGAGGCTCGGTCACGAACCGGCAGGCGCTGGCACCACGAGCAGAAATGGGTGGCCCGGCCGCCGACGACGATCCGGCGCACCGGCCGGCCACAGCGCGCGCACGGCTCGCCCGCCCGCTGGTAGACGAGCAACCGCTCCTGCATCGAGCCGTCGCCCTCCGGCGCCGTGTAATCGTCGATCGATGACCCTCGCCGCTCGACCGCCTCGGCGAGGATTCGCCGCAGGGCCCGGTAGAGCCGGCCCTCGTCGGCCGGTCGCAGCGAGGCCGCCGACCGCAGCGGGTGCAGCCGCGCTTCCCACAGGGCCTCGTCGGCGTAGATGTTGCCCACGCCGGCGACGAACGCCTGGTCCATCAGCAGTGGCTTCAGCCGGCCGCGGCGCGCTCGCAGCCGGCGCCGGAACTCGCGCGCCGTGTAGGCGGCGTCGAGCGGCTCCGGCCCGAAGCCCTTGAACCCACGAGGGCCCCCGAGCTCACCGACGAGATCACCGGTCAACGGGTCACGCCGGGCGACCCCGACCCGTCCGAACTTGCGGATGTCGCGGAAGCGCAACTCGCGCCCGTCGTCGAACTCGATGACCAATCGGAGGTAAGGATCCTCCGGCTGGGACGCCGGGACGACGAACAGCTGGCCCGTCATCTTGAGGTGGATCGTGATCGCGCTCTCATCGTCGAGGTCGAGGACGACGAGCTTGGCGCGACGACCGGTCCCGACGATCGTCCGCCCGATCACCGCCTCGCCGAACGCAGCCGGGTCCTGCGAGCGCAGCGTCCGGATCCAGGAAACGCGGACCCCGGCGATCCGGGCGCCGACGACCAGCCCGCGCAAATCGCGGGCCACGGTTTCGACCTCGGGCAGCTCCGGCATGTCGGCGTCGGGTGGGCTCGGGTGGTGGGCGGCGCTCAGACGCCTGCCGGCGCCTCGGCGGTCGCCTCGTCCGCGGGCGGCTCATCGGCCTCGGCCAGCATGGCGTCCAGCCGCGAAACCGGCTGCATCGACTCCCAATCGTCACCCGCCTTGACGTCGACGGTCAGCGGGACGTCGAGCGGCAGTGCGCCCTCCATCACCTCGCGCAGGACCGGGACCAGGCGATCGACCTCGTCGCGGGGGACCTCGAGCAGCAGCTCGTCGTGGACCTGGAGCAGGATCCGGGCGCGGAACCCCTCGGCCGCGAGGCGGTCGGCGAGGCGGATCATCGCGATCTTGACGATGTCGGCGGCGGTGCCCTGGATCGGCATGTTGATCGCCATCCGCTCGCCCGCGCCGCGGAGCGACGGGTTCGCGGCGTGGAGCTCCGGGATCTGCCGCCTCCGACCCAGCAGCGTCTCGACGAAGCCCTGCCGTCGGGCCGTGTCCTTGATGTGGAGCATGTAGTAGCTGATGCCCGAGTACGCCGCGAAGTAGGAGTTGATGAACTCCTGCGCCTCGACCCGGCTGATCCCGGCGCGGGTCGAGAGGCCGTAGTCGCTCATCCCGTAGGCGAGCCCGAAATTGACCATCTTGGCCATCGATCGCTCGTCCGCGGTGACGTCCTCGGCCGGCTTGTGGAGCACGCGGGCGGCCGTCTCGCGATGGATGTCGGCCTTCCGGGCGAAGGCGTCCTTGAGGTGCTCGTCGCCCGAGACGTGGGCCAGGATCCGCAGCTCGATCTGCGAGTAGTCGGCGGCCACGAGCGTCAAGTCCGGCGCGCCCGCCACGAACGCTCGCCGGATGCGGCGGCCCAGCGGCGTGCGGATCGGGATGTTCTGGAGGTTCGGATCCGACGACGACAGGCGCCCCGTCGACGCGACCGCCTGATGAAAGGTCGTATGCAGGCGGCCGTCGTCCGCCATGAGCGACGGCAGGGCCTCGACATAGGTCGACCGGAGCTTGGTGTAGATCCGCCAGTCGAGGACCGGCTGGATCACCGGATGGACCCCGGCGAGCTCCTCGAGGACCGAGGCGTCGGTCGAGTAGCCGGTCTTGGTGCGCTTGCCTTTGGGCAGGCGCAGCTCCTCGAACAGGATGTCGCCGAGCTGCTTGGGCGACCCGATGGTGAACTGGTGGCCGACGGCGGCGTAGATCTCGCTCTCGAGCCGGCCGATCTCCGCCGCGAACTCGCGGTCGAGGATTGCCAGCGCCTCGAGGTCGACGGCGACGCCATTGGCCTCCATGCGGGCGAGGACGGGGACGAGCGGCAGCTCGATCTCGCGGAACAGTCGCTCCAGGCCTTCCTGCTGGAGGGCCTGCTCGAGCGGCTCGCGGGAGGCGAGGGCAGAGAGCGCTTCCAGCCCCGCGCGATGGACGGGCTCGAGCTCTTTCGCGGGCGGCAGGACGAGGTTCAGCCGCTCGGCAACGACGTCGGCGATCGTCTGCGAGCGCAGCGCCGCGTTGAGGATGTAGGCCGCGATCTGGGTGTCGAAGGCGACCTTCGTGGGTGCGGTGGTGGGCTCCTCGATGAATCGGGCAACCAGAAGGGGTTTGGCCTCGTGGGCGACAAGCGGCACACCCCGAGATTCGACGAGTCGCCGCAGGCGGGCACCATCGACCGGACCGGCGGCCGCAACGACGCGGCCATCGCCGCCCGCGACGGCGAGCCCGAGGGCCTGGCCCTTCCGCGGTCGCGGGTCGTCAAAGACGATCGACGCGCCGAGGGCCGTCTGGGCCGCGATCCAGTCGCCCAGCCCGTCGATGGCGTCGCCTTCGTAGACCTCGATCCGGCCGGGGTCCGAGATGGTCGCGGCGAGGGCCGCCGGCAGGTCATCGAACGAGACCGGGACCGTGCCCGCGGCCGACGCTCCGCCGCCCGCGCCGTTGCCGGCGCCCGCCCCACTGCCGCCGCCCGCGCCACTCCCGCGTGACCCGCCGACGGAATCGAAATCGAGCTTGAGCTGCAGGCCGTCGCCACCGAGCGAGCCGGCCCGGATCGGGCGGCCCGGTCCCCAGCCCGCGGGCCGCTCGCCGCCCACGCGAGCCGCCGGCACGGTGCCCGATGCGGCCACCTGCCGCAACGATTCGGTCTTCTCGACCACGGATTCGCCCGACATCGCGGGCAGCCGCTCGATGAGCGTCCGGAACTCGTATTCACGGAAGAGCCGGATGACGGTGTCGCGGTCGTAGTCGCCGAGCCGAGCGGCCTCGAGATCGAGATCGACCGGCAGGTCGCGGTGGATCGTCGTCAGGGATCGGCCCTCGTAGACCGCGTCGCGGTGCTCGCGCAGCTTCTCCCGGAGCTTCTCGGGCTTGACCACCTCGATCTGCTCATACACGGAATCCAGGGAGCCGTACTCGGCGATCAGCTTGGCCGCGGTTTTCTCGCCGACGCCCGGAACGCCCGGGATGTTGTCGGTCGGGTCCCCCTTCAGGGCCTTGTAGTCGATCATCTGGTCCGGCCGGAGCCCGAACCGCTCCCAGATCCGGGCCGGGTCATACATGACCGTGTTCTCGACGCCGGATCGGGTCGTCATCAGGGTGGTTCTGTCGGTGA
>DASQFM010000214.1:0-3344 GCA_035633135.1 Candidatus Eiseniibacteriota bacterium | reverse complement strand
TCGACGTCCTTCGCCTCGGCCTGGAGCGTCAGCGTGCCAATCACGTCGTCGGCCTCGAAGCCCTGCAGCTCATAGACCGGGATCCGGAGGGCCTTCACGACCTCGCGGACCTTCGGGAACTGGGCGGCCAGGTCGTCGGGCATCCGCGTCCGCGTCGCCTTGTAGTCGGCGTACTGCTCGTGCCGAAACGTCGGGCCCGAGAGATCGAAGGAAACCGCGACGTAGTCCGGCTTCAGGTCGGCGAAACCACGCAGGACGATGCTGCAGAAGCCGAAGACGCCATTGACCAGCTCGCCCTTCGAGGTGGTGAGCGGCGGCAGGGCAAAGTAGCCGCGGTAGACGAGCCCGAAGCCGTCGAGCAGCATCAGCCGTAGCATCGGTGGAGCCTCGTGGGAATGTGCCTCGCCGGGGCGTCCGCAGGGCCGCGGACGGTCAGGTCAAGTGTACCGGCGCCGGTGGCGGGGACAGCCAGTTCGCCGTCCCCCGGGACGCGCCCGCGGCGGGTCAGGCCAGGCGGCGAGCCAGCAGGCGGAGGGCGAACAGGACGAGGCCGAGCACCAGCAGAACGGCCGACGCAATGGCG
Organism: Candidatus Eiseniibacteriota bacterium; assembly: GCA_035633135.1. Taxonomy (GTDB): domain Bacteria; phylum Chloroflexota; class Limnocylindria; order Limnocylindrales; family CSP1-4; genus UBA5189. The sequence goes on along the minus strand of DASQFM010000214.1, from coordinate 2,761 downwards.
ACGAGCGAGACCGGCGATGGGCTCTCCTCGAGCTGCTCGAACGCCATGCCGTCCTGCCCGCTCGAAGCCGGCACGTCCTGGGCCGCGGCCGGCGTCTGTCCCGCGGCATAGGCCGGCCCCGTTGCCTGGCTTGCGCCGTCCGGTGATGCCGGCGATGCCCCCGCGACGTTGCGGCCGGTCGAGTCGCCGGTCGCGGCCTCCGGGGAGGCCTTCGTGTCGGGCCCGAGCGCGTCCACTGCGGCGCTGGGACCGCTGGTCGCACCAGCTGCGCCGGCGCCGGCTTCGGGGAAGCCACCCGGTGCCGGCTGGGGCACGGCAACCGCCGTCGGCGCTCCGATGGAGAGCTGCTCCTGCGGCATCGACGCCGCGCCGCCGCTCGCCAGGCCGCCGAGACCCGGGAGGACTGTCGTCAGCAGGATTCCGGCCAGGCCGAGCGTCGTCAGGGCTGCGGCGAACGGGCGGGTCCATGCTCCGCCGGAGCCGGCGAGCGGCTCGAGGAGCCGGCGCCAGCCGCGACCGCGATTGAGCCGGGCCGCGTCGTCTGCGCTGAGCCGGAAATCGCGACCGGCCACGCTTGCCGGGATCGTCACCTTGGAGAGGGACTGGGTCGCACCGGCAATGGCCCGAAGGTCGTCGTAGAGGGCAGCGCACGCGCTGCACGTCGCGATCTGGGCTTCGACGGCCCGCAGCGAGGCATCGGACAGGTCGCCGGCCGTGTGGGCGGCAACGAGGAAGGTGTCGTGGCGGGCGTGCGCGCCGGGCGTGGCGGCCTGGCGGTCGCGCTGTTCAGACGAGGTCATGTCCCCTCCCCGACGACATCGAGCGGCGTGGAGTTCCCTTTCGGGGTGGGCATTCGATCGTCGTCAGCCACGGAAGAGGTCCATCCGGTCGAGCAGCAGGGCGCGCAGGGCGAGGCGGCCACGATGGATCCTCGACTTCACGGTCCCGAGCGAGACGCCGGTCATCGCCGCGATCTCGGCGTAGTCATAACCCTCGATATCGAAGAGCACGATGGCGGCGCGCTGATCATCGGTGACCTGCGCGAGCGCGGCATTGAGCGCCCGATGCCGCTCCGCCTCCAGCGAGCTCGTGACGGGATCGGCCGAGGCATCGGCCGGGGGCTGCCAGGATTCGTCGTCGAGCTCGGGATACGGCTCGACTGGCCGCCGCTTGCGGAGTCGCTGGGTATCCATGGCCGCGTTGATGGCGATCCGGCTGACCCACGAGCGGAAGCTGCCGCCGCGAAACCGATCGATGTTCCGGTAGGCGCTGAAGAAGGCCTCCTGAACCACATCCGCGGCCTGGTCGCGATCGGGAACCATGCGGACGACGAGCGAGAAGAGCAGGTCCTGGTAGCACTCGACGAGGTCGTTGAACGCTTCCAGCTCGCCGCTCCGGGCGCGCTCGACCAGGATGAGATCGCGGCGCTGGACGGGGTCGTCTACCACCGTCGTCGGGCGAAGGTCCTCCACGTTCTGGGGTGTCCTCCGGACGGCGATAACTGGAGGCGGGCCAAAGCCGCGCGAGTCTAGCATCGGGTTCGGCTGTGACGTCACGGAGCGGGAGGGAGTTCCTCAGGCTACGATTCGGGCCGCGGCCGGGGTGGCGGAACGGCAGACGCTATGGTCTCAAACACCATTGAGGGCAACCTCGTGAGGGTTCGACTCCCTCCCCCGGCACCACCTTTTCGTTGCAGTGGCGCCGATCGAAGGCCGTCGTTTGGCCCACTACCGGTCGAGGGCTGACACGACGACGCGGCCGGCCTGAACTACCAGCGCTGGGCGGGCGAGCGCCCGCGGGTCCCCGAGAGGATCGTCTTCGACCAGGACCAGATCGGCTCGTTTTCCGACTTCGATAGATCCGACGCGATCGTCAACGCCAAGCAGTCGGGCGGCGGTGCTGGTCGCGGCCTGAATCGACTGCATCGGGCTGGCGCCGTGTGCGCGAACGAGCGCCGCCTCGCGCCAGACCAGGTCCGCGTTGACGCCGACCTCGCCGGTGTCGGTCCCGGTGGCGATCGGGACCCCGAGCTCGATCGCCGCATCCGTGGAAGCCCGGTTTTGGCGCTCGATCAGGTCCTGCCGCTCGCGTTGCTCTCGGGTCAACCCGGACAGCGTGCGGTTCACGTCGGTGACGATCAGGGTCGGCACAAGCGTCGTGCCCATCTCCGCCAGGACCTCTATGGCCTTGCGATCCGCGAGCCAGGCGTGCTCGCCGCTGTCGACGCCGGCGCGAGCGCAGCGAATGACCGATTCGGTGTCCTGGGCGTGGGCCATGACGCGCCGACCGCGACCGTGGGCGACCTCGACGATCGCCCGGATCTCGTCCTCGGTCAGCTCTGGACGACCGAAGACCATCCGGCCCGGCTCGTGGCCCGTCGTCGTCAGCATCGCGGCCTCCGACGCGACGATCTTGACGACATCGGCTCCGGCGTCGATGACCCACGTCGTCGCCTCGGCAAGGGCTCGCGGCCCCGACGCCCCGATCCCGAACGCGATCCCATGGCCGTCCGGGGCTCCGACGGCGGTCCCGGCGGCGAGGAGGCGCGGGCCTGGATGGGTACCTGCTGCGATCCGGTCCCGGAGGACGAGCTCCAGCCCGCGAATCGAGCCGGCGCCTCGCGCGGTCGTGATCCCTGCCGCGAGCGCAACGCCCGCGTGGCGCGCCGCGGCTGCCAGGATCTCGTCATCGGACCTGCGCGCGATGGCCTGCAGCGAGCCCTCCGTCGGGTCGAAGGTGTAGTGGGCGTGGGCGTCGATCA
>DASQFM010000213.1:0-3435 GCA_035633135.1 Candidatus Eiseniibacteriota bacterium | reverse complement strand
CACCGGCCAGCGCCTCTTCCGGGGTCAGGCTCGGCCGGACCACGTCCTCACGCAGGATGTTCTCGAGCTCGATCGTCTGGGCGGTCGGCGGGATAGCCTCGGTATCGAGCTCGGCTAGCTTCGCGTACTGATCGAGGATGTGATTCAGCTGGCCCTCGAGGCGCTCGAGCTCGGCGTCGGTAAGCCCCAGGCGGGCGAGATACGCGACGTGCTCGACGTCGGAGCGGGACAGGTTGGCCACTGCGGGATGATATCCGCGGCGAATGGCATGCTCCCTCGATGGCGCTGCCGACGATTCGATCCATGACCAGCGCGGACGTGGACGCTGCGACCGAGGTCATCCTCCGCGCCGACTGGGGCGACCGGCGGACGTGGTTCGAGTTCGCGACCAGCCAACCCGAATGCCAACCGGTGCTCGCGACCGTCGACGGCGAGGTTGTCGGGACGGGCGTCGGAACCGCCAATGGATCCGTGGGTTGGGTCGGGACGATCTGGGTCGCCCCCGATCGGCGGGGTGCGGGCCTCGGGCGGGCGCTGACCCAGGCGGTCATCGATCGCCTCGAGTCAGCCGGTTGCGAGTCGCTGCTGCTGGTCGCCACCGTCGAGGGCCGGCGCCTCTACCGACGAATGGGCTTCGAGCTCCAGACGCGGTACCAGATCCTCGAGGCGCCCGGCCTGTCCGCGGGAGAAGCTGGCATCCACGCGTCCGTTTCGGTACGGCCGTTCGAGGCGAATGATCTCGGGGCGATGGCGGCTCTCGACGCGGCCGCCACCGGCGAGGATCGAGCGCACCTGCTCCGCCGTTTCGCGAACCCTAGCTCGACGAAGGTCGCCTTGGACGCTGCCGGCGGCATCCGTGGCTTCGTGGTTCGCGCAGCCTGGGGCGGTGGCGCCACGATCGCCGACAGCGACGACGTGGCGATGGCCATCCTCACGGCGCGGCGCCTGACATCCGGCCCGACCGGTCGCGTTCGTGTTGGCCTCGTCGCCGACAACGTTCACGGTCTCGCCGCCCTCGAGCGGGCCGGGCTCCACCCCGTGTGGACGGCGCCCCGAATGATCCGCGGCGCGGCGCTCACCTGGCGACCGGACTGGATCTGGGGCCAGTTCAACCACGCCCTCGGCTAGAGGCGCGGCTTAGCCCGCGCTCCCGGAGTGGCTCCCTCGAACGGCGGCAAGCGCGCGATCGGCCTGATCAAGGTGGACCCGATCATGGCCGGCGAGCATCCGGAACGAGAGCTCGTAGCTTTCGGGACCGCGCTCGCGATGGACGCCGACCCGGTCACGCTGGGCCTGCGAGCTCCGCTGCCAGAGATCGAGGTTCGCCTCGCGGAGCGCCTCGAACACGGCGACCAGCTTCGCGGGGTCTCCGGCGCCGTGGCGCAGGGCGTCGACCCACAGGTCCTGGTCGTAGCCGATGAGCTCCGGCCGGTCGTGGGCCAGGACCCAGCGATAGCGACCGGCCATCACCATCTCGGCGTCGACCACGTGGCCGATGCACTCGATGACGCTCCACTCGGCGTGCTCGGGCCGAGTTCGCAGCTCGTCGCCGGCCTCGGCGATGAGCGCCCGGATCCGGGCCGGGGTCTGGGCCTGGGCCGCTGCAGGATCGTCGTCGCCGAGCGCGTCGAGCAATGACCGCTGGTACGCGACCGCTTCCGTGACCGGATCGGGACTCGTGATGGCCATGGGAAAAACCTCCACGGGCGGGACTGCATTGAACCCCGGCCCAGGGTCCTCTGTCACGAGCCGAGCTCCTCGCCGGCCAGCAGCTTGCGGAACCCCTCGGCATCGAGGACCGGGACACCGAGCTCCTCCGCCCTGGCAAGCTTCGAACCGGCCCCGGGCCCTGCCGCCACGTAGTCGGTCTTGCGGCTGACCGAACCTGCCGGTTTGCCGCCGGCGGCCCGGATCGCCTCCTCGGCATCCTCGCGGCTGAAGCCCTCGATCGCGCCGGTCACGACGACCGTCTTGCCTGCGAGTGGACCTTCGGGGGCGCCGCCCGCACCGGCCGGGCGGGGCTCGGGCACCTCGACCTCGACCCCGGCGTCGGCGAGATCCTCGAGGACACCCTTGCCGGCCCCGTCAGCCGCGAACCAGGCCGCCAGCGCCGCAGACACCGTCGGGCCGATGCCTTCGACCTCCTCGAACCTCGCCGGTTCAGTCGTCGCGACCTGTTCGAGGTGGGCCGCGGCCCGGCGCAACCAGTCGTCGCCTTCCGGGACCTCGGCGGCCAGCCAGCGCGCGAGTTCGATGGCGGTCGTCCACCCGACCTGCGGGATCCCGAGCGCGGTGATGACGCGCTCCAGCGGGCGCCGGCGGGCTTTCTGGATCGCTGCATGGAGGTTCTCGGCACTCTTTCGGGCGAACCGCTCGAGGCCCTCGAGGTCCTCGACGGTCAGGCGGAAGAAGTCGCCGCGGCGCTTGACGAGGCCTGTCTCGAGGAGCTGCGACAGGCTCTTCCAGCCGGCACCGTCGATGTCCATCGCCCCGACGAAATGTCCGAACTCCTGGCCGACGCGAGCCGGACAGGCGAGGTTGGGGCAGTAATGGCGAACCGCGCCCTCGTCGCGCACGATCGGCGTGCCGCAGACCGGGCAGCTCGTGGGCATGTCGAACTCGCGCTCGGCGCCGGTCCTTCGTTCCACGATGGGCCGGACGACTTCCGGAATGACGTCTCCCGCTTTCTGCAGGACGACGGTGTCGCCGATTCGGATGTCCTTGCGCCGCACCTCGTCGAGGTTGTGCAGGGTGGCCCGGGCGACCGTCGACCCCGCGACCTTGACCGGTCGAATGTGGGCGACCGGGGTCAGCGTGCCGGTCCGGCCGACGTAGGTGACGATGTCCTCGAGGAACGCCTCGACCTGCTCGGGCGGGAACTTGAAGGCGATCGCCCAGCGCGGCGCCCGGGAGACCATCCCCAGGCGCCCCTGCTGTTCGAGCCGGTCGACCTTGACGACGACGCCGTCCGTCTCGTACGGAAGGTGGTGCCGGGCTTCGCGCCAAAGCTCGGTGAAGGCGATCACGCCATCGATATCGAGGCCGGCCGCTCGCTCCGGGTTGACCGGGAACCCGAGCTCGGCGAGGCGGCCGAGGGCCCCGCTTTGCGTCGTGACGCCCGGCGTGGACGAATCCGCATCGTCCCCGCCTTCGGCTCGGGTCGGCTGCCCGTCGTCCTCGATCAGCTGGTAGAACCAGGACGAGAGGCGCCGCTTCGCCGTCACCTCCGGATCGATCTGGCGCAGCGAGCCGGCACCGCTGTTGCGCGGATTGGCGTAGACGGGCAGGCCTGCGGCCTCGCGCTCCGCGTTGATCCGGGCGAACTCCGCCTTCGGCATGAAGACCTCACCCCGGGCATCGAGGCTGACGGGCTCCCGGAGGCGCGCCGGGATCACCGAGATCGTCCGGAGGTTGGCGGTGACGTTCTCGCCCGTG
>DASQFM010000212.1:0-6130 GCA_035633135.1 Candidatus Eiseniibacteriota bacterium | reverse complement strand
CTATCCGGCGGGCTCGGCGTGCTATCCGGCGGGCTCGTCCGCCAGGCCCGCCCGATACGGCTTCGCACCCTGCAACGGCGCGCGGCTGCGCTCGATGAGCCCGAACAGCCCCAGCGCGATGAGCACGAGCAACATCACCTGCTCGGCGCTCAGCGGTCCCACGACCCCGGGATCCCGCCACGTGAACGCGACGACGAACCGCGCCAGGGCCCACAGGCCGATCGCCGCGAAGAACGCGCCGCCATCGCGGCGGGCGATGACCTCGAGGCGCGAGAGGAGGGCCAGGATCCCGATCGACGCCGCGACCAGGATCGCCTCGTACGTCTGCGACGGATGGGACGGGATCTCCGGGCCGAGCGACCCCCAGGGCCCCGGTCCGACGTACGCCGTCGCCCACGACAGGTCCGACGGCACGCCCTGGCCGCTGGCTCCGAGCAGGCCGACGAGCTTGCCCATGGACAACACGAACAGCAGCGGAATCGCGCTGGCGTGGAGCCAGCGGGCCACCGGTGCGCCGATGAGCCGGGCGATGATCGCCCCGGTGAGGCAGCCCAGCGGCACCGCGAGGGTCAGCGACAGCCCGCCTTGGGCCATGTCGAGGATCGCGTTCGGGTTCGCGCTGTAGTAGTCGAGGTGGGCCAGGACGTAGCCAAGCCGGCCACCGATGATCGCCCCGGGCACGGAACCGATGACGATGAAGATCAGGTCGTCGGGCCGCAGGCCGGGCGCCGGGACATACGGTCCGACGGCCGGCGTCCGCTGCGCGATCCGGGCGAACACCACCATGCCGGCGAACAGGACGAAGGCGAGAGCGATGGTTTCGATCCGGACGGAGGCGGTGTCGCCGAGGTGGATGACCGGATCGAAGGCGAACGTCAGCACGGCTGGTTGCACCCGCGGAGTGTAGACGGCGCGGAACCTGCGCTGCCGCCCGCCGTCAGGCCGGGAGCTTGTCGACCAGCTCGCGGACCGCGGCGGCGGACTTGTCGAATGCCGCCTGCTCGTCGGCAGACAGGGTGATCTCGATGACCCGCTCCATGCCGTTCCCGCCGAGGACCACCGGCACGCCGACGAACAGGCCGTCGACACCGTACTCACCCCGCAGATACACGGCGCACGGCAGGACCCGTTTCCGGTCCCGCAGGATCGCGTCGACCATCTCGAACGCCGAGGCCGCGGGCGCGTAGAACGCCGAGCCCGTCTTGAGTAGCGCCACGATCTCCGCGCCGCCGTTGGCGGTCCGATCAACGAGGGCCCGGACCCGTTCCGCCGGCAAGAGCTCGGTGATCGGGATCCCGGCGACGGTCGAATAGCGCGGCAGCGGCACCATCGTGTCGCCGTGGCCGCCCAGCACGAAGGCGTGGGTGTCCTCGACCGAGACGCCGAGCTCCTGGGCGATGAAGGTCCTGAACCGGGCCGAGTCGAGCACGCCGGCCATGCCCAGCACCCGCTCGCGCGGGAAGCCCGACGCCTGCAACGCCACGTGGCACATCGCGTCGAGCGGGTTGGTGACGACGATCAGGACGGCCTGGGGCGAGTGCCGCGCCGCCTGCTCGACCACGGAGCGGACGATCCCGGCGTTCCTGGCCAGAAGGTCGTCGCGGCTCATGCCCGGCTGGCGGGCGAGGCCCGAGGTGACGACCACGACGTCCGAGCCGCTGGTGTCGGCGTAATCGTTGGTGCCCAGGACCCACGCATCGTGGCCGACGACCGGCGCGGCCTCGGCAAGGTCGAGGCCCTTGCCCTGGGGCAGGCCCTCGACGATGTCGACGAGCACCACGTCGGCGAGGCCGGCCTCGGCGATCCGCTGGGCAGTCGTGGCGCCGACGTTGCCGGCTCCGATGACGGTGACCTTGTTGCGGTGCATCTGCAACTCCTGCGTTTGCGTGGCTCGCGGCTGACGTCCCGGGCTTGGCGGATCAGCCCTCGCCCGGCGGCGAGACCTTGAACTCGCCGAGGTCCAGCGGCCCGACGACCTTCGGTCCGGCGCTGCGAACCGCCTCGCTCGCGCCGCTGGCGTAGGCCTCGAAGTTGTCATGGAACATCCGCGCCAGGCGCTCGGCAGCGGCGTCGTAGGCGGCAGGATCCGGCCACGTGTCTCGCTGGATCAGGATGTTGCCCGGGACGCCCGGCACGGCGGTAGGAACCTCAAAGCCGAAGATCGGGTCGGTGACGGTGGGCACGTCGGTCAGCTCGCCGCGCAGGGCGGCGCGGACCATGTTCCGGGTGTGGTCGATCTGCATCCGCTCGCCCGTGCCGAACGGCCCACCCGTCCAGCCGGTGTTCACCAGCCAGACGGGGACGTCGTAGCGCTCGAGGCGGTCCAGCAGCATCGCCGCGTACACGCCGGGATGGCGTGGCAGGAATGGGGCGCCGAAGCCCGCCGAGAAGGTGGCCGTCGGCTCCTTGACCCCGACCTCCGTCCCTGCGAGCTTGGCGGTGTAGCCGCTGATGAAGTGGTAGCCGGCCTGTTCGCGGGTCAGGCGGGCGATGGGTGGCATGACGCCGAACGCATCGGCGGTCAGGAAGACCACGTTCCGCGGCGCCGGCCCGATGCCGGTCGGGTCGGCATTGCCGATGAACTGGAGCGGGTACGCGGCGCGGGTGTTCTCCGTGATCCGCTCCGAATCGAGGTCCAGCTCGCGACTGTCGGGATCGATGTCGACGTTCTCGAGGATCGTCCCGAATCGCTTAGTGGTCGCGAAGATGTCGGGCTCGTACATGGCCGACAGGCGAATCGTCTTGGCGTAGCAGCCGCCCTCGAAGTTGAAGACCTCGTCGCCGCCCCAGCCATGCTCGTCGTCGCCGATGAGGCTGCGCTCCGGGTCGGCCGACAACGTCGTCTTTCCGGTCCCCGAGAGGCCGAAGAAGACCACGGAGTCCCCTTCCTTGCCGACGTTCACCGACGAGTGCATCGGCAGCACCGCCTCGTCGGGCAGCAGGTAGTTCATCACCGTGAACGCGGACTTCTTGATCTCGCCGGCGTACATCGTGCCGACGATGATCACCTCCATCCGTCGGAAGTGGACGAGGATCGCGGTCGAAGTGCGGGTGCCCTCGGTCTCCGGGTCGGCCTCGAACGATGGGACGTTGATGATCGTGAAGTTGGGGGCGAAGGCCGCCAGGTCTGCGGCGGCCGGCCGGCGGAACAGGTTGCGGGCGAAGATGCTCGCCCAGGCGGTCTCCGTGTAGACCCGGAGCGACCGCCGGTGCGCCGGATCGGCGCCGATGAACAGGTCCTGGCTGTAGAGGTCGCGATCGGCGACGTAGGCGAGGAGCCGGCTCCGAAGCCGGTCGTAGTGGTCCTCCGTGATCGGGTGGTTGACCTCACCCCACCAGACGTTCGCCTCGCTCGACGGCTCGCGGACGATGAACTTGTCCCTGGGCGAGCGACCGGTGTGGGTGCCGGTGCGAACGACCAGCGGGCCGTCTGCGGCCAGGAGGCCCTCAGCCGCCCCGATCGCGCGCTCGTACAGCGCCGCGGTGGACAGGTTCGAGTGAATGGAGCGCGCGCCGACGGGCGCGACGGGCGATGCCGTAGGGGCGGTGGACATGCGGGGCGGTCTCCTGCTCGGACGGGCCGGCGTGTCGCCGGGCGCCGCGATTCGGTTTCCCGACCGGCCGCGCGTGACGGCGGGGCGTCGATGCCACCGCCGAGAGTCGGCTTCCGCAGTCGTGTTGGCGGGCATCGTAGCACTCGAACCCGAGCCTTCGGGTACCTCGGCGAGGCGTTTCGGTGTTACAGGGCGCTGGCGTTTGGTCGCACGGCGCGGCAGGGGCGCGTATAGCAGACCCTCAGGCTCGGTCGAGGGCCTGCGCCAGGTCCGCGATCAGGTCGTCGATCGATTCGATGCCGACCGACAGCCGGACGAGCGCCTCGGGGACCTCGAGGTGCGAGCCGGCCACGGAAGCGTGCGTCATCACGGCCGGGAGCTCGATGAGCGACTCGACGCCGCCCAGCGACTCGGCCAGGGTGAAGATCCGGGTCGACTCGCAGATCGCGGTCGCGCGCTCGACCGCGGTTCGGCCGTGGGGCCCACCTGGGGTGGGGATGAACGAGACCATCCCGCCACCGCCGGCCATCTGCCGTCCGGCCACCGCCGCCTGGGGATGGGCCTTCGGACCCTCTGCCAGGCCCGGATAGGCCAGCCATTCGACGTCGGGTCGGCCAGCCAGGAATTGGGCCACGGCGGTTGCGTTAGCAGTGTGGCGCTCGACCCTGAGATGGAGCGTTCGGAGTCCGCGGAGGGCGAGGAAGCAGTCGAACGGGCCGGGGATCGCACCCATCGCGTTCTGGAGGAATCGAAGCTGCTCCGCGGTCGCCGGATCGCGCGTCACCGCCACGCCGAGGACCGTGTCGCTGTGACCGGCGAGGTACTTGGTCGCCGAATGGAAGACGATGTCGGCGCCCAGGTCGAGGGGCCGTTGCAGGGCCGGCGAGGCGAACGTGTTGTCGACCACGATCCGCGGCCGGGGCTGATCCCCGTAGCGCTCGGCCAGGACTGCCGCGGCGGCCGCGATGTCGACGACCTTGAGCAGCGGGTTGGTCGGCGACTCGAACCACACCAGGCTGGTCCGGTCCGACAGCGCCTCCCAGAGCGCCTCCGGGTCGCCGGCGAGATCGGCATACCGCGCCTGGACCCCGTCCGGACCGCGGACCTTGTCGAGATACCGGTATGTCCCGCCGTACACGTCGTCGCCGACGACGACCTCCTGGCCTGGTGCGGCGAGGCCGGCGATCGCGGCGGTCGTCGCCGACCCCGAGGCGAAGGCAATCCCCTCTCCCCCACCTTCGAGCGCCGCGACGGCCCGTTCGAGGCGTTCGCGGGTCGGGTTCTGGGTCCGGGCGTACTCGTAGCCCGCGGTCGGCCGGCCGACGCCTTCCTGACGGTAGGTGGAGGTCTGGAAGATCGGCGGTGCGACGGAGCCCGTCGCTTCGTCGGGCTCGGCACCGGCGTGGACGGCCAGCGTCTCGAAGGCGAGATCGAGGTCCAGGTCTTCCGCTCGCATCGGCGGCATCTTCGCACGCCCGCCAGGTCGTCCCGGGCACCTAACCGGCGAGGCAATGTGCTACTATCAGCGCGCACGTTTATCGTCAACGGACGCGTTCAACGCCGAAGGGTTGCCCAGCCATGTTCGCCGATCGCTTCAAGACGTGGCGCACCGTGTACAACACCGCGAACCTGCCGCCGGGCATGACGGTCCCGCCCGACGCCATCGCGAAATGGCTGGTGATTACCCGCGCTGCGGTGTTCTCGATGACCGTCACCTCCGGCCTCATCGGCGGGCTGCTGGCCGTCGGTGCCGCGCGTCTGACGGGTGAGGTGACCGTCGATTGGGGCCTGCTCCTCGTGGCGGTGCTCGGGCTGGTCGTCGCCCACGCCGCCAACAACATGATCAACGACTACTTCGACCTCGAGAGCGGCATCGACACCGACGACTACGTCCGGGCGCTCTACGCGCCCCACCCGATCCTGTCGGGCTGGGTGACCAAGCGGCAACTGGGCGCGGCGATCCTCTTCGCCAACGCGATCGACCTCGCGATCCTGCTGTTCCTGGTGTCGGTCCGCGGCCCGCTCGTCGCCGCGTTCGCGATTGGCGGCCTGTTCATCTCGTTCTTCTACGTCGCGCCGCCGATCCGGCTCAAGCACATCGGCCTCGGCGAGCCCGGCGTGTTCGTCGTCTGGGGCCCGCTGATGGTGGTCGGGACGTTCTTCGTGGCGACCGGCCAGGTTCCGGCCTGGACGTGGATCGCTTCGCTGCCGTACGCAATCCTCGTCACCACCGTCCTGTTCGGGAAGCACATCGACAAGATCGAGGCGGATCGGAAGAAGGGCGTGCGGACGATGCCCGTGCTCCTCGGCGAGCGGCGCGCCCGGCTCGTTGCGCAGCTTCTGATGGTCGCCTTCTACCCGATCGTGGTCGGTGCCGCGCTCATCGGCTGGATCGGACCGTGGGTCCTGCTGTTGCTGCTCGGCCTGCCCCGGCTCGCAACCGTGCTCCGGAGGTTCGGCGCGCCGAAGCCCGACTCGCCGCCCCAGAGCTACGTTGGCTGGCCGCTGTGGTTCGTCGGCTACGCCTTCATCCACACCCGCCGGGCCGGCGGCCTGCTCGTGCTGGGCCTGCTCCT
>DASQFM010000211.1:0-1843 GCA_035633135.1 Candidatus Eiseniibacteriota bacterium | reverse complement strand
CGTCTGGCTCCTCGAGGATCGGCTCGGCCTCCCGGACGCCTCGCCGGTCTACCTGCTCGCCGTCGTGGCGACCGCCCTGGTGTCGGGGACGATCGGCGCGGTCGCGTCGGCACTCGCCGGGATCGCGCTCTACGACTATCTCTTCACCCAGCCCATCCACACGCTCGTCATCAGCGACCCCGAGGAGTGGCTCAGCCTGATCCTGCTGCTCTTCGTCGGGCTGGTGGTGGGACAGCTGACCGCGCTCGGGCGATCCCGAACCCTCCTGGCGAGCACGCGTGAGCGCGAGGCGCGCGAGCTCTTCCAGGTCAGCCGGGCCCTCGCGACCCGGCAATCGACACCGCTGGTGCTGCCGGAGATCGCGGCGGTCGTTCGCGACGCCACGCGGATGGAGGCGGTCTGGATCTCGCTCGGCAGCGACGACGCCTCGGAGCGGGTTGCCGCCAGCGCCGGCGGAGAGCGGTCGCCGGCCGTCGCCGGCTTCCACCAGGTCCTCCGACGCATGCCGGCCGAGGAACCCGCGCGTTGGCTGCGGGTCCACAGCCCATCGCCGGGCCGCAGCCGCAGCGCGCGGGAAGGGATCGACGCGTATCGAGTGCGCATCGAGGCCGGCGGCTCGACGCTCGGGTCGATCTGGGCCAGCCGGCCGCGGCGACTCGGGGGGCCCGACCGCACCGAAACGCGCCTGCTCTCGGCGGCGGCGGACCAGGTCGGCCAGGCCCTCGCCCTGGATCGACTCGCTGCCGCAGCGCAGGCCGCGGAGATCGCGCGGCAGAGCGACGCCCTGAAGTCCGCCCTGCTGCAGTCGGTCTCGCATGACCTCCGGACACCGCTGGCCGCCATCCGAGCGGCCGCCGGCACGCTCAGACCGGAGAGCGGCCTCGCGCCGGCCGACCAGCAGGCGAGCGCGGACTCGATCGAGCGAGAAGTCGAATATCTCGACCGGATGGTCGCCAACCTGCTCGATCTCAGCCGGATCGAAGCGGGGGCGTTGCGGGCGGAGCTCGACGTCTTCGAGCTCGACGACCTCCTTGATCGGACGTTGCAGCGGCTGCGGCCGCGGCTCGCCGATCGGGTCCTCACCGTCGATGTGCCCGCCCAGCCGGTCCGCGTCGACCCCGTCTTCCTCGACGAGGCGTTCACCAATCTCCTCGAGAATGCCCTCAAGTTCACGTCGCCGGGCGATGCGGTCCGGGTCCACGCCGACGCGATCGCCGTGGATGGCTACCTGCAGCTGACCGTCGAAGACGGTGGGCCCGGCGTGCCGGAGGCCGCCCTGGAGCGGCTCTTCGAGAAGTTCTATCGGGCCGGCAGGGATCGCAGAACCTCGCGCCCGGGGACGGGGATCGGGCTCGCCGTGGTGCGCGGGCTGACCGAGGCGATGGGCGGTCGCGTCGGGGCGCGGCAAGGCGATCTCGGTGGGCTCGCCATCGACCTCTTCCTGCCGGTTGCCGCGGTACCCGCCGAGCTCGCGGGATCCGCCGCGGCAGCCGCCTCATGATCGGCCACGGGTCGGCGAAACCAGCCGGTCCGACGGTGCTGGTCGTCGAGGACGATGCGTCGACGCGGGCGGCCCTCGTCCGCGAGCTGCGGTCGCGCGGGTACCAGGTCGACGAGGCCGCCGATGGTCGAACCGCCATGGAGCGCTGGGAAGCGGCCCGCCCCGACGTCGTCCTGCTTGACCTTGGCCTGCCCGACATCGATGGCCTGCAGGTGATCCGTCGGATGCGGCGCGAGGCGATGACGCCAATCGTGATCCTGTCCGGCCGTTACCAGGAGCGGGAAAAGGTCGAGGCCCTCGAGCGCGGCGCCGACGACTACGTGACGAAGCCGTTCGGCCTCG